>NZ_RZTF01000235.1:471-1120 GCF_004023175.1 Mesorhizobium sp. M7A.F.Ca.MR.362.00.0.0 | reverse complement strand
GATCCGGCCTCCGTTCCGGTCTTCACTAGATATCTCGACGGCATCCGCAAGGCGGGCTCCTCGGTCGGGGCGGTGATCGAAATCGTCGCCGACGGCGTTCCGCCAGGCCTCGGCGCGCCGATCTATGCCAAGCTCGATCAGGACATCGCCTCCGGCCTGATGTCGATCAACGCCGTCAAGGGCGTCGAGATCGGCAACGGCTTCGAGGCCGCCCGCATCACCGGCGAACAGAATGCCGACGAGATGCGCATCGGCAATGACGGCAAGCCGGTGTTCTTGTCCAACAATGCCGGCGGCATCCTTGGCGGCATCTCGACCGGCCAGGCGATCGTCGCCCGTTTCGCCGTCAAGCCGACCTCGTCGATCCTGACGCCGCGAAAGTCGATCGACAAGGACGGCAGGGACGTCGAGATCATGACCAAGGGCCGCCACGATCCATGCGTTGGCATCCGCGCCGTGCCGATCGGCGAAGCAATGGTTGCCTGTGCTATCGCCGATCATTATCTGCGGCATCGGGGACAGACGGGAAGGGAATAGGGGAATAGGGGAATATGTTGCGCTCTTAGCCCGGCCGGCCAAATCTTTTTGCTTCTCCCTACTCCCGTACTGCCCTACTCCCTTATTCCCCTGCGAGCGAAGCGAGTACCCA
>NZ_RZTF01000235.1:0-461 GCF_004023175.1 Mesorhizobium sp. M7A.F.Ca.MR.362.00.0.0 | reverse complement strand
CCTTACGACCAGAAGAAAATCGTCGAAGCCCTGCGTGCTTTCGAACGCGGCGAGATCGTCGTCGTCATGGATGATGACGGGCGCGAGAACGAGGGCGACCTGATCGTTGCCGCCGTCCACTGCACGCCTGAAAAGATGGCGTTCATCGTGCGCCACACCTCCGGCATCGTCTGCACGCCGATGCCGCGCGAGGAAGCCAAGCGGCTGAACCTTGCGCCCATGGTCGCCGACAACGATTCCGCCCATACCACCGCTTTCACCGTCAGCGTCGATTTCAAGCATGGCACCACGACGGGCATCTCGGCCGAAGATCGCACTTTGACCGTTCGCAATCTTGCCAACGGCAATGTTGGCGGCTCGGATTTCGTCCGCCCCGGCCACATCTTCCCGCTGATCGCACGCGAAGGCGGCGTGCTGATGCGCTCCGGCCATACCGAAGCAGCGGTCGATCTGTGCAAGCT
>NZ_RZTF01000234.1:9941-10213 GCF_004023175.1 Mesorhizobium sp. M7A.F.Ca.MR.362.00.0.0 | reverse complement strand
GAGATAGACCTCACGCCATGTCAGATGCGCATGCAGCGCCGAAGTCAGTGGCCAGAACAGGGTCGAGGCGAACCCGGCTATGAGCGTCAAATGGGTGATGCTGCGTTGCGGCCGGGGAACCCCGATCTGCACGATCGCAACGAAGGCAGCGCTGTAGAGGACAAAGCTGGAGGCCAGTTCCATTGCCAGCAATGCCAGAACGAAGCTCACGCGGCCGGGCGCGACGGCGC
This sequence comes from Mesorhizobium sp. M7A.F.Ca.MR.362.00.0.0, assembly GCF_004023175.1. Classification (NCBI taxonomy): domain Bacteria; kingdom Pseudomonadati; phylum Pseudomonadota; class Alphaproteobacteria; order Hyphomicrobiales; family Phyllobacteriaceae; genus Mesorhizobium; species Mesorhizobium sp. M7A.F.Ca.MR.362.00.0.0. The sequence continues at coordinate 9,983 of NZ_RZTF01000234.1, read as the reverse complement.
ACAGCGCCAGCGCCACGGCTGCCGCCACCGAGCCGACGGTCA
>NZ_RZTF01000234.1:9576-9932 GCF_004023175.1 Mesorhizobium sp. M7A.F.Ca.MR.362.00.0.0 | reverse complement strand
GGCCGGCGCCGAAGCGGTCGGCCCACCGCCCGGCAGTCGGCGCGAACACGCTGCCGGCAAACAGCGAGGCCGACAGCGCGCCGAATACCCAGCCTTCCGTGAGCCCGAACTCCCCAGCCATTGCTGGCGCCAGGATCGAGAAGCTGTAATAGAGCGTGCCGTAGCCGATGATCTGGGTCAGCCCAAGCGCCCAGATTGCCTTGCGCAGGACAGATCGTTCAGGCATCGGCGCCGGCCGCCATATTCTCTCGCGTCTCGGTGGCTGGCGCGGTTGCGCAGCCGCAGCCCGATGCGCCGGTTGCCTTGGCGTCCGCATCCCTGACGCAGCAGGCATCGACAGCGGCGGGCGCGGGCCC
>NZ_RZTF01000234.1:0-9568 GCF_004023175.1 Mesorhizobium sp. M7A.F.Ca.MR.362.00.0.0 | reverse complement strand
CGACACCGTCACGACACCGACGGCGCTGCACACGCCGGTCTCCGGCAGCACCAGCCAGACTTCGTGGGCCGCGGCATGGTCTCCGGCAATATCGGCCACCACCGAGCGGACTTGCTCGTAGCCGGTCGCCATCAGGAAAGTCGGGGCACGGCCGTAGGATTTCGAGCCAACGATGGTGAAGCCGGGTTCGGGATGCGCGAGTTCCCGTATGCCATGCGCCGGAACCGTGCCGCATGAGTGGAAGTTTGGATCGATCAGTGGCGCCAGTGCCGGCGGCGCTTCGACGGCGTGATCGAGCGCGATGCGGATTTCGCTCAGGAACGACAGGTCTGGCCTGAAGCCTGTGGTGACGACGATGCGGTCGATGGCCAGGTTGAACGGCTTGCCACCCAGGTTGGCGTCGACGACAAGTCCCTCGCCCTGTGTCTCGATGCCGTTGACGGCGAAAGACGTCAGCATGTTCAGCCTGCCATCCGTCATCGCCTGCCTGGCCGCCAGCCCAAGCGCGCCGCGTTCAGGCAACTGGTCGTTCAGCCCGCCGCCAAGCAATCTCTCGATGCTGGCGTGGCGCAGCGCCCAGAAGATCTCGGTGCCCGGTGCCGCGTCCTGCAACTCCATCAGCGCCAAAGCGACGTTGATGGCCGAGTGCCCGCCACCGATGACCAGGATGCGCTTGCCTGCATAGTCTTCTCTCGCCTTGCCGACCACGTCGGGAATGCCATAGGCGATGCGTGCCGACGCCTCGCTTTCGCCAGCAACCGGCAGCCCGTCGACGCCGATCGGATTTGGCCGCCACCATGTTCCGGACGCGTCGATGACCGCGCGCGCGAGAACGCGGTGTTCGCCGCCGGCATCGCGATAGCGGATGACGAAGGGCGCGTCCTTTCGGCCATCATTGGCAACCTTGTCGTGTCCCTGACGGGTGATTGCTGTGACCTCGGCGCCAAGCTTCAAATTGGCGGCGATCGCGGGAAGCCGGCCAAGCGGCGCCAGATAATCGCGCACGATCTCGCCGCCGGTCGGCAGGCCCTGGCTGTCCTGGCTGTCCGGCGCCGTCCAGCCGGAGCGGTCGAGCAGCGCCCGCGCCGCCGCATCGATGTTGTACTTCCATGGCGAAAACACCCGCACATGCCCCCAATCGAGCAGCGCCGCACCCACGCTTTCGCCGCGTTCCAGGACGAGCGGAGTGATGCCGCGCTCGACCAGATGCGCCGCGGCTGCCAGCCCGACCGGGCCGGCGCCGATCACCGCGACGGGAAGGTTTGCCATCATGTCCATAGGTTCGATCCTTCCGGTATGTTCGAATTATAAGCGCAAAAAAATCAAGCCAGCGCTTTGCCGGCGGCGGGCGCGCAGGCGGCGTCGGCGCAGCACTCGTCGGCGAGGTAGCCGATCAGCGCATTCATGCCGGGATAGTTGGCGCGGCAGATCAGCGTCGTCGCTTGCCGCTCCTGCGTCACCAGACCGGTGTCGACCAGCCGCTTGAGGTGATGCGACAGCGTCGAGGACGGAATGTCGAGCTTGCCCTGGACGCTGCCGACGGCAAGCCCGTCGTCACCGGCGCGCACCAGGATGCGATAGAGCTGAAGCCGCGTCGGGTTGCCGAGCGCTTCGAGCTGGGAGGCTGCTTTTTCGAGTTTCATGGAAATAAACTATACGGCACTTTTCGCATCGTCAACCCAAATTTCGAAAAATATGGAAATACGAAACCCAGGCACCGTCAAAGGTGCCTCAGATCGACCGCTGGTTGACCCGCTTGGCGACCTCTTCCGCACTCTCGACCCGCTCGGAATAGCGGTCCGTCAGGTAGTTGGAGCGGTCGCGCAGGAGCAGGGTGAACTTCATCAGCTCCTCCATCACATCGACGATCCGGTTGTAATACGATGACGGCTTCATGCGGCCTGCCTCGTCGAACTCGGCGAAAGCCTTCGCGACAGACGATTGGTTGGGGATGGTGACCATTCGCATCCAGCGGCCAAGGATGCGGAGCTGGTTGACGGCGTTGAAACTCTGGGAGCCGCCGGAGACCTGCATGACGGCGAGCGTCCTGCCCTGCGTCGGTCGTACTCCGCCCATCGACAGCGGCAGCCAGTCAATCTGCGCCTTCATCACCCCCGTCATGGAACCGTGCCGTTCCGGAGAGCACCAGACCTGAGCCTCCGACCAGATCGACAGGTCCCGCAATTCCCTGACCTTGGGATGCTCGGCGGACGTCGAATCCGGCAGCGGCAGGCCCGAAGGATTGAAGATGCGAACCTCGGCGCCGAAACGACGGAGGATTCGCGCGGCCTCCTCGGTGACGAGGCGGGAATAGGAGCGTTCCCGCAGCGATCCGTAGAGCATCAGCACGCGGGGCTTGTGAATGGATCTAGCCGCGTCCAGCAGAACCTGCATATCGATCGGCCGAAACTGCTCTTCGTCGACGTTCGGCAGCGCGTCATCGGCGACGTGGTTCTGCTCAGCCAATGCGCTTGCCCTTGGTGTCGACGACGACTTCGCCGTCCTCTTTAACGAACGGCCCGATATCGGGGTTGGGCAGGATGTCGAGAACCGCTTCCGAAGGTCGCGCGAGAACGACGCCGAGACGCGTGACCACGATCGGCCGATTGATCAGGATCGGATGCGCCATCATGAAGTCCAGAATTTCATCGTCGGTCCACTTGGGATTGCCGAGATCGAGTTCCGCGTAAGGCGTGCCCTTCTCGCGCAGCAATTGGCGCGGCATCATGCCCATCGCGGCAATCAACTCGACCAGCCTTTCGCGCGACGGTGGCGTCTTCAGATATTCGATCACCTCCGGCTCTTCGCCGGACTGGCGGATCATGGCCAGCGTGTTGCGCGAGGTGCCGCAATCGGGGTTGTGGTAGATGGTGACGGTCATTCGGCAGCCTTCATCTGTCTTGTTGATTTCGGTTCGGCGAGCAGCCAGCCCGCCAGGGCCATGGCCAGCAGCGCCCCCAGCAATTCGGCGGCTATGAAGCCCGGCAGGTCGACCGGACGGATGCCAGAAAACGTGTCGGAAAAGGCGCGGGCGATCGCGACAGCCGGGTTGGCGAAGGAGGTCGAGGCCGTGAACCAGTAGGCGGCGGTGATGTACAGCCCGACAAGCCACGGGATCGCGTCGGAGCGGAAGCGCAAGCCTGCCAGGATGGTGAACACAAGGCCGAAGGCGGCGACTGCCTCCGCGAGCCATTGCCCGGTTCCGGTCCGCACCGTCGCTGAGGCCTGCAGGATAGGCAGTTCGAACATGGCATGGGCCAGAAACGTCCCGGCAATGCCGCCCACGACCTGGGCGGTGACATAGGCAAGCGCCGCGTTCGCCTCGATCTCGCGGCGAAGCGCGAACACCAGCGTGACGACCGGATTGAAGTGCGCCCCCGAGATCGGTCCCAGTATCGTGATCAGCACGACGAGGATCGCCCCGGTCGGCAGCGTGTTGCCGAGCAGCGAAACGGCGACGTCGTGTGTCAGCCGGGCGGCCATGATGCCGGAGCCGACCACGGTCGCGACGAGCAGCGCGGTTCCCAAGGCTTCCGCGACGATGCGGCGTGGCAGGTCGTTCGCCACGAGCTTCAGCCGGCCTTCGGCAGGTTGCGGCCGATTTCATCCAGCCGCTTCTGCAGGGCAAGCTTGTCGACCATGCTCATCGGCAGGCTGATGAACATCGAAATCCGGTTGTTGAGCATGCGATAGGCTTCGGCAAAGGCCAGATGTTTTTCGGCATCGGTGCCCTCCGCGTCAGCCGGATCAGGCACGCCCCAATGTGCGGTCATCGGCTGTCCTGGCCAGACAGGGCACGATTCATTGGCGGCGTTGTCGCAGACCGTGAAAACGAAATTCATCTCCGGCGCACCGGGAACCGCGAATTCTTCCCAGTCCTTCGAACGGGCAAAGGACGTGTCGTAATTGAGGTTCTTCAGAAGCTGGAGCGTGTAGGGATGCACCGCCCCTTTGGGATGCGACCCGGCCGAATAGGCCTTGAACTTGCCGGCGCCAATGCGATTGAGAGTCGCCTCTGCGATGATCGACCTCGCCGAATTGCCGGTGCAGAGGAAAAGAACGTTGTACGGTTCGCTCATGGTGCATGCCTCCCTTCTAGCATTTGCAGGTTACCGCCTGGATCACGGGCTGGCAGAGCTCCGGCGCGCCATTGCAGCAATCTTCCATCAGATAGGCCAGCAGGTCGCGCAGGCCGGTCATGTCGGCGACATAGCGCACGGTCCTTCCGTCGCGTTCGGGACGGATCAGCCCGGCATGGGCGAGCACCTTCAGATGCGCCGACATGGTGTTCTGGACCGTGTCCAGCCTCGTGGCGATCTCGCCCGCCGGAATGCCTTCCGGACCGGCACGCACGAGCAGCCGGAAGACATCCAGCCGCGTCTCCTGGCCAAGTGCGGCCAGCGCGTTCAAAGTGCTTTTCTTATCCATATATCCGAATCCTTGGATTTATGGATATCGGCTTCCCAGCGATCTGTAAAGCGTGTCCGCCGCCATCATGTGACGGCAAGCACCTTTCCCGTATCGTGCTGGCGCACGAAGTCCACGCGGGCGCCGTCCCAATGGTAGCTGTAGTGGCGACCCTGCACTGGAATGGTAATGACATCGGGCCAGAAGATGCCGATACAGTCGCCGCCCGGCATGCGCACGCTGTTCCACACCAGTCCGTCGCTGCCTCCTGCCCGCAGCGCCCGCCCTTCCGCCTGCGAGGCGGAATAGTCGTCCGGGTCGAGCACGCCGGGCACGGCGTTGACGTCATCGAGGTCGCGGTCGACGCTGCCGATCAGCACGCGGAAATCCGCCGTCCAGCCCGGCCCCTCGTTGGTGGCGCGCATGAATTTCTGATGATGGTGGATGGTTTCGGCCAGAGCGACGTCCTCACTGTCGCCGGCATAGTAGATGCCGTAGCTGCCATCCGAGAAGCGGCCTGGCCTCAGCGTCGAGCAGTGCACGAAGGGCGCCATCACGAAGCTGGCGCCGGGGCCGGAAACCCGCCTTGCGGCCGACACCTTGCCGAGGTCGCCGATCTCGAACCTTATGCGCGGGTTGGTCTTCGCCTCGACCGAGGCCAGCGCCTCCCAGTCGCGCGGGTCGGCAATGTCCTCGAACAGGTCGATGGGCGGATGGATGGAGCGGATGATGCGGAAGGTCTGGGGCCAGTCAACGCGGCGCCTGACCGCAAGTCCACTCACCATGCGCCACGCTCCGCATCGAGCCATTCGCGCATCGCCGAGAGATCGGAGATTTCGCCGCGCAGCATCAGGTCGAGGGCCGACTGGCCGCCGAAGGTGGCATTGGGCTTGCGGATCCAGGCGTAGCCGCGTGCCGGCTCCGTGAACAGATAGCGCAGGCCCTTATGGATGCCCATCAGATGCGCCATGCGGGTGCGCAGGTCGCGGTCGATCCTGCCGACGCCGCCTTCTTTCGCCCCAGTCTTCCAACGCGCCCAGGTCCGGGCCGACATGCCGCCGAGCAGGATGCAGGCCTCCAGGTCAGTGAGGTTCCAGGCCTTGAACAGATTAACCGTGGTGCGCGCCAGCGCGCCGGCCTCGTCATCCGATATGACGCTGCCAACCGTGGCCGGTGTCGTGACAATGGACTGAAGCTGCATTTTGTTGCCTCGCTATTGGCAGATATATAGCATGAATTTGCCAATTGGCAAGGAGATCAGCAAGGCAGGGCCATCGCTTTCAGGCCAATGACGGCTTCCGTCTTGTGAAGGCCACCAATCGCCAAAGTCGGCGCCGCCGCTCATCCGCCTGCCGGCACCTTCTCCCCGTATAGTGACGGGGAGAAGGGAGATGGCCGCATCGCTGGCGCCTATTCTGCAACATTGGAGATTGGCGAAACCGTCCATGACGGCGTCTTTCTCCCCGTCACTATACGGGGAGAAATGCCCGGCAGGGCAATGAGGGGCGGCGCTGACCTCGGCGATACCGGACGGACAGCGCGCCACATATCGTGGCGCGCTCTGACCAATTTTACTCCGCCGCCTCATACCCCGCGATGCCCTTGATCTCGAGGAAATCCTCGAGCCCGTATTCGGCATATTCGCGGCCATTGCCCGATTGCTTGTAGCCGCCGAACGGCAGGCCGGCGTCCCACTGGGGATAGTTGATGTAGACATTGCCGGTGCGCATGCGCGCCGCGACTTCGCGCGCCTTGTTCATGTCCTTGGCCTGGATGTAGGAGGCGAGACCATAGACGGTGTCGTTGGCGGTCTCGACCACCTCGTCGACGCTGTCGTAGGGCATGATCGCCAGTACCGGCCCAAAGATCTCCTCGCGCGCGATGCGCATGTCGTGGGTGACATCGGCGAACACCGTCGGCCTGACGTAATAGCCGCGGTTGAGTTCGGCCGGACGGCCGGGGCCGCCGGCGACCAGAGTCGCACCTTCATCGATGCCGGCCTGGATCAGGTCCTGGATCTTGTCGAACTGGATCTGGCTGACGACCGGGCCAAGCTTGGTGCCGGCGGCGTCGGCGGGGCCGACGGTGAACTTTTCCGCAGCCGCCTTGGCATAGCCGGCTGCCTCGTCATGGCGGTCGCGCGGCACGAACATGCGCGTCGGCGCGTTGCAGGACTGGCCGCTGTTGCTGAAGCAGCCGGCGACGCCCTTGCTGACGGCGCTTGCGAGGTCGACATCCCCGAACAGGATGTTGGCCGACTTGCCGCCAAGCTCCTGATGCACGCGCTTGACCGTGTCGGCGGCGGCCTTGGCCACCAGGATGCCGGCACGGGTTGAACCGGTGAACGACATCATGTCGATGTCTGGATGGCTGGACAGCGCCTGGCCAACGCCCGGTCCGTCGCCATTGACGAGGTTGAAGACACCCTTCGGCACGCCGGCCTCGTCGAGGATTTCGGCGAAGATGATGGCGTCGAGCGGCGCGATCTCGGAGGGCTTCAGCACCATGGTGCAGCCGGCAGCAAGCGCCGGGCCGACCTTGCAGGTGATCTGGTTAAGCGGCCAGTTCCACGGCGTGATCAGCCCGACGACGCCGATCGGCTCCTTGACCACGAGATGGTTGCCCTTGACGTGGCGGAATTCGAAACTCTTCAGCACGTCGGCCATCTTCTGCAGATGCGCAAGACCGATGCCGACCTGACTGTCCAACGCCATCTGGCGCGGTGCGCCCATCTCGCGTGACACAGCGATAGCAAGATCGCCACTGCGCTTCTTGTAGACCGCGATGATGCGGTTCAACAGGTCGAGCCGCTCGCCAACCTCGGCGAAACCAAAGCTGTTGAAGGCGCGCTTGGCGGCGGCGACCGCCTTGTCGACATCGGCCTTGGAGCCGAGCGAAATCTGCGCAAAGGCGTCCTCATTCGAGGGATCGATGACATCCAATGTGTTGGGCACAACAGGATCGACCCACGCGCTATCGATATAGAACTGCAGATTGTGTGACATGGTTTTCTCCTTGGCCGCATCGTCGCGCCGGGCCGTCATATCTGACTGGAGATAACGATGCACAAACGCCGCTGTCAAACGCAACCCCCGAAGTGGTTGAGCCAGTGCGGCAGTGATTGAGCCAGAGCGTTCGGGTCAGCAACCGGCTTGGTGAGGATGGACTACAGCAAGATATGCCCGGCCTCGACCAGAAATCGCCTCGCCGCAGCCTGATCCGTCGCTTTCACCAACAGATGGTCGCCATCGAAAGTGGACACCACGAAGATGCCCAGCCCGTTTTCCGACAACGGCCTGATGACCGACAGCACGATACCGGTTTCGTCGAAGGCAAACGGCCCCTGAAGCTTGAAGGCCACCCAGTCACCGTCCTGCCTGACACTATCCGGCACACGATCCTGCAGGCAAACGATCGAAAGCTCGTCGTCAGTCCTTGTGATGCTGACGAAGCCTGGCCCGTCCGCCCAACCGGGGATGGTCTCCCCCGCCGGCAGCCGGGCAACCGCGTAAAACCCTGGGAGTTGTTTGAGCCTGACGCAGATGGCCATTGTCGAACCCCTCCCTCAGATCGCCGGTGATCCCGCCAGCTTCTTGCTCATGTGGACCGTCATACCGTTCATGAACGGCTCTTCCCTATCGATGACATAGCCCTGCCTCTTGTAGAGCGACACATTCGCCTCGAAGGCGCCGTTGGTCAGCAGGCGAAGCTCGGCGCGTCCCGCTCCGATCGCCTTGCGCTCGGCCAGTTCCAGCAACAGCCGGCCGATCCCCCTTCCCTGCGCATCCGGTGCGACGCAGACATTCTCGATCCACAGGTGATCCTCGGCCAGCACGGTTTCGATCAGCCCGACGATCCGATCATCCTCCACGGCGAGATCGAACGGATGCTCGGCAACGGCCCTGTCATAGTCGGCGCGCATAGGCAGCGGCTCGCGGCCGATCACCGGCACCCATTTGGCATAGGCGGCACGAACGATATCCCGGATCGCGGCGGCGTCAGCAGGCACGGCCGGCCGAAGCCGGATGGAAGAATTGTTGGTCATCAAAGTGCTCCAGATATGAAAACCCCCGCCGGCGATTTCGCGGGCGGGGCTGGAAACGAACGAACCGGGTCTATCCTGCCGGTCTTTGTCGTCGCGCAATCAGTCTGCCGCTCCGCACTGTGCAGGGGCGGCGTCGCTTGGTGGGCGCGAGGACGAACATGGCGCCAAGCTGGAACAGGAAGAGCGGCGCGTCAAGACACCTACAACGGCTTCAGTATTCCTGCGCCGTCGGCCGGAACAATATCTCGTTGATGTCGACCTCGTCAGGCTGGCTCATGGCGAACACCACCGTCCTGGCAAAAGAATCGGCCGGAATGGCCACCCGGTCGTAGAGTGCGCGTACGCCCTCGGCGACATCGGGCTCGGTGACGCTGCCGGGCAGTTCGGTCGCCACGGCACCGGGCGAGATGATGGTGGTGCGGATGTTATAGGGTTTCACTTCCTGGCGCAGGCCTTCCGAGATGATGCGCACCGCGTGCTTGGTCGCGGCATAGACCGCTCCGCCCGGCCCGACCTTGTGGCCGGCGACCGACGAGACGTTGATGATGTGGCCGCTTTTCTGCGTCTTCATGTGCGGCAGCGCGGCGGCAATGCCGTAGAGCACGCCCTTGATATTGACGTCGATCATCCGGTCCCAGTCCTCGACCTTGCCGCGCTCCAGCGGGGAATGCGGCATCAGGCCGGCATTGTTGATGATGACGTCGACGCGGCCATGCGTCTCGACCGCATGGTCGACCAGACGCCGGACCTGGCCGACGTCGGTGACGTCGGTCTGAAGGATGGCGCCCTCGCCAAGTGAAAGCTCGCCGGCCAGCACCTGCAGCCGGTCGAGGCGGCGTGCGCCCAGCACCAGTTTCGCGCCCTCCCTGGCCAGAAGCCGTGCGGCGGCTTCGCCCAGCCCGCTGCTGGCGCCAGTGATGACGACGACTTTGTCCCTGATGTTCTCGGCCATGATCTCATCCTTCTGATTGTCGGCTTCGCTGCCCACGGCAGCCTGAGCGTTCGAACTGGCGCTTCAGCCGGGCAATTCGACCCGACCGAGCCAGCCGGTGACCTCGTCAAGCGTCTGGCGTTCCTGGTCGCACTGCTTGGAAAAAACTTCGATGAGCCGAGCCC
>NZ_RZTF01000233.1:4916-10248 GCF_004023175.1 Mesorhizobium sp. M7A.F.Ca.MR.362.00.0.0 | reverse complement strand
CATCCGTACCGCCCGTGAGCGTATCGCCGGCAAAGTCGAGCGCACGCCGACCGTGCTGTCCCCGAGCCTATCCGAACAACTGGGCGTCCCCGTTCACCTCAAGCTCGAACACCGGCAGACCACCGGCAGCTTCAAGCTGCGTGGCGCCTCGAACGCCGTCGCCTCATTGAACGCCGAACAGAAGGCGCGGGGCGTGGTCGCGGCCTCGACCGGCAATCACGGCCGCGCGCTGGCGCATGCGGCGAAGCTTGAGGGCATGCGCGCCGTAATCTGCATGTCGCGCCTGGTGCCCGGCAACAAGCTCGACGAGATCCGCCGGCTTGGCGCGGAGGTCCGCATCGTTGGCGACAGCCAGGACGATGCCCAACAGGAGGTCGATCGGCTGGTCGCGCAAGAGGGGCTGGTGATGCTGCCGCCCTTCGACCATCCCGACATTATCGCCGGGCAAGGCACGCTCGGGCTTGAGATGATCGAGCAGGTCCCGGATGCCGCCCTCGTTCTGATCCAGATCTCCGGCGGCGGGCTCGCATCAGGGGTTGCTACAGCCATCAAAGGCGTCAGCCCCGGCACAAAAATCATCGGTGTCTCGATGGCGCGTGGCGCGGCGATGAAGGCCAGCCTCGATGCGGGCCAGCCGGTGCTGGTGGAAGAATTGCCGACGCTGGCGGATTCGCTCGGTGGCGGCATCGGCCTCGACAATCGGCTGACCTTCGCCATGTGCCGCGACCTGCTCGATGATGTCATCCTGCTCAGCGAAGACGAGATCGCCGCCGGAATCCGTCACGCCTATGCGCAGGAGCGCGAAATCGTCGAGGGCGCGGGCGCTGTCGGCATCGCCGCACTGCTGGCCGGCAAGGTCAGGTCGGACGGGCCGGTGGTTGTTCTGCTGTCCGGTCGCAACATCGATATGGACGCGCACCGCACAATCGTTTGCGGCGTAGCGCCATCGCTCAAGGAGCGCGCCGCATGAGCCGGATGACCATCCTTACCGAGAAAGAGTTGCGGGCGATCGTGACACTCGATCTCGATGCCGTCGCCTGCGTCGAAAACGCCTTCCGTGCGCTTGCCACTCTGCCGGTGGCAATGCCGCCGATCCTGCGGCTAGACATTCCCGAGCATCGCGGCGAAGTCGACGTGAAGACCGCCTATGTGCCTGGCATTGACGGTTTCGCCATCAAGATCAGCCCCGGGTTCTTCGACAATCCGAAGCTCGGCCTGCCCAGCGTCAACGGCATGATGGTGCTGCTGTCGTCCAAAACCGGCCTGGTCGAGGCACTGTTGCTCGACAACGGCTATCTCACGGATATCCGAACCGCTGCTGCCGGCGCCGTCGCCGCCAAACATCTGTCGCGGCAAGACTCGTCCGTTGCCGCGATCTTCGGCGCGGGCGTACAGGCCGGGCTGCAACTGGAAGCACTCATGCTGGTGCGGCCGATCACCGAGGCGCGCATCTGGGCGCGCGATGCGGCAAAGGCCGAGGCGACAGCCGGAGCCTTGCGCGAAAAGCTCGGCATTCTCGTGCGCGCCGAGCCGGACGCGGCAAACGCGGTCGCCGGCGCCGACATCATCGTCACCACGACGCCTTCAACCGAGCCGCTGATCAAGGCCGGCTTCGTTTCCGCAGGGCAGCACATCACCGCGATGGGATCGGACGCCGAGCACAAGAACGAGATCGCGCCGGCAATCCTGCGCATGGCCGATCTCTATGCCGCTGACAGTGGCCGCCAGACAAAGCGGCTGGGTGAGCTGCATCATGCAATCGCGGCGGGCGTGATGGCCGCCGAGGAAGAGGTGACCGAACTCGGCCAGATCATCGCCGGCGCGAAACACGGACGGCGCTCGGCCAGCGACATCACCATCGCCGATCTCACCGGCACTGGCGTCCAGGACACGGCGATCGCCACGCTCGCTCGAGACCGTGCGCGGGTGGCCGGTTCCGGGGTCATCTTCGAAAGCTGATGCTGGCCGCAGGAGCATGATCCGGAAAAGTGGGAACCGGTTTTCTCGGACAAACGGTTTTCCGTTTGTCCAGAGATCACGCTCAAACAAGAACGACGAGTTGGATTCAAAGCTGATACCGGCCGCAAGGCCCAACAAACGAGGACCAAGAACAATGCAACCGAACCTGAGATTCTCGCGCGGCGAATATGCGGATCGCCTCGCCAAGACACGCAAGGCCATGGAGGCCAAGGGCGTCGATCTTCTTGTTGTCAGCGATCCTTCCAACATGGCCTGGTTGACCGGCTATGACGGCTGGTCGTTCTATGTGCATCAGGCGGTTATCGTGCCGCCTTCGGGCGAGCCGGTCTGGTACGGCCGCGGCCAGGACGCCAACGGCGCCAAGCGCACCGCCTATCTCGCGCACGACAATATCGTCGGCTATGCCGATCACTATGTGCAGTCGACCGAGCGCCACCCGATGGATTTTTTGGCCAGCGTGCTTGCGGAGCGCGGCTGGGGCAAGCTGACAGTCGGCGTCGAAATGGACAATTACTGGTTCTCGGCGGCCGCCTTTGCGTCGCTGCAGAAGCATTTACCCAATGCCCGCTTTGTCGATGCCACCGCGCTGGTCAACTGGCAGCGTGCGGTGAAGAGCCCGACCGAGATCGATTATATGCGCAAGGCGGCCCGCATCGTCGAGGCCATGCATCAGCGCATCTTCGACAAGATCGAGGTCGGCATGCGCAAATGCGATCTCGTCGCCGAAATCTATGATGCCGGCACGCGCGGCGTCGACGGTATTGGCGGCGACTATCCGGCGATCGTGCCGCTGCTGCCGTCGGGTGCCGATGCCTCGGCGCCGCATCTGACCTGGGATGACAGAGCGATGAAGCGGGGCGAGGGCACCTTCTTCGAGATTGCTGGCTGCTACAACCGCTATCACTGCCCGCTGTCGCGCACCGTCTTCCTAGGCAAGCCGACGCAGGAATTCCTCGATGCCGAGAAGGCGACGCTGGAAGGTATGGAAGCCGGGCTGGCTGCCGCGAAACCCGGCAACGCCTGCGAGGACATCGCCAACGCCTTCTTCGGTGTCCTCAAGCGATACGGTATCGTCAAGGACAACCGCACCGGCTACTCGATCGGCCTGTCCTATCCGCCGGACTGGGGCGAGCGCACGATGAGCCTGCGTCCCGGCGACCGCACCGAGCTCAAGCCCGGCATGACCTTCCATTTCATGACCGGCCTGTGGCTGGAAACGATGGGACTGGAGATCACCGAGTCCATCCTGATCACCGAAACCGGTGTGGAGTGCCTGGCCAATGTGCCGCGCAAGCTGGTGGTGAAGGATTGAGCCCGATGTCCAGCACCCGCCCGTCGCCGATCGCGCCGACCGTCGATTTCGACCGCGACGGCATTCAGCACGGTTTCCTGCGCTTGCCCTACAGCCGCGACGATTCCGCGTGGGGCTCGGTTATGATCCCGATCTGCGTCATCCGCAACGGCAACGGGCCGGCAGCGCTGCTGACCGGCGGCAACCATGGCGACGAGTATGAGGGGCCGCTGGCCCTCTACGATCTCGCCAGGACCCTCGATCCCAAGCAAGTCAGCGGCACGGTGATCATCGTGCCGGCCATGAACTATCCGGCCTTCCGTGCTGGCACGCGCACCTCGCCGATCGACAGGGGCAACATGAACCGCAGCTTTCCCGGCCGGCCGGACGGGACGGTGACCGAGAAGATCGCCGACTATTTCCAGCGTGAGCTGCTCCCCCGCGCCGACATCGTGTTCGACTTCCATTCCGGCGGCAAGACGCTGGACTTCGTGCCGTTCTGCGCCGCGCATACTTTGCCCGACAAGGCGCTGGAACAGAAAGCCTTCGACGCGGTCGCGGCCTTCGCTGCCCCGTTCTCGATGCGCATGATCGAGATCGACGCCGTCGGCATGTATGACACGGCAGCCGAGGAGATGGGCAAGGTCTTCGTCAGCACCGAGCTTGGTGGCGGCGGCACGTCGCGTGCGCAGACGGTGCGGATCGCGCGGCGCGGCATTCTCAACGTACTGCGCCATGCTGGCATTGTAGATGGTGCGGTCGAGAAGACTCGAACCCAGTGGCTCGACATGCCGTCGGGCGATTGTTTCTCCTTCGCCGAAGATGACGGCATGATCGAAACCATGGTCGATCTCGGTGAGCCCGTCGAAGAAGGCTCGGTGCTGGCGCGCATCCATTCCACCGGCCGCACCGGCATCGCCCCGCAGGAGATCCGGGCAAAAATGTCGGGCATGCTGGCGGCGCGGCATTTCCCCGGGCTGGTCAAGGCCGGCGACTGCGCGGCGGTGGTGGCTGTGCACGTCTGAGCGATTCCGCCGAGGCTTGCTCCACCCGGTTCGCGTCCATCGTCACTTGCTCTTGATCCGTTGCGGAGCCTTCGGCGCGGCGGAAAGAAGCAGCATGGCGAGCGGAGTCGACATTGCAGGAGGATGTCACTATATAGCGGCGGCTTCGACCTGCGCGCCCGAGGGCAGCACCTCGAAGCAACTGTGAATGTGTAGTGTGTTGCGCCATCTATTGTGACGGAAATCGGCTCGGAAACCGGAAAAAGGCAAATAGAAACAGTGGCGCAGCGCTGGGCGTGACCCAGCCAACGGTACCGACCCCTCCAGAATCAGAAAATGCTCTTGACCCCTCGATTTCCTATGGCTCTGTGGACCTTGGACGGCATTGGCTTGCCGGACGACCGCGACTCGGCTGGAATGGGGACATGCATCCTTTGCGGGATGTCGACGTTTGTGATTACCAACCGGCTTTGCCGCCAGGGAACAGCAGTATGAGTGAACACGCCATCGAATTCTTGCGGGGATGGATCGGCGAAAAGGTCCATTGCCAGTCCTCCCAGGCAAGGATCGACAAGCAGGCCGAAACCCTGGCCAAGGAGTGCGCCGCCGAGGCGGCCGAGGTCGGCATCCCGCTGGAGGACATCCAGGAAGAAGTCGGCGATATCCAGGAACTTATCGCATCCCGGCTTGAGGAAGCGGCCGAGGCCGAGGAAAGCCAGCAGGCCCCCGGAAAAGCCGCGGAATGATCAAAGCCGCGGAATGATCGCATAGCGGCGACGTGTTCCAGCGCGGGCTTGTGGCCCGCGTTTTTGTCTTCAGCCAAACTTCTCCTTCAGCCACGTCTTCGGCAGCGCCGGCACGAAATTCCCGTCGCGTCCGGTCATATCGTCATTGGCAACCAGCGCGTTGAGGATTGCTTCCTCCACGGTCTGGATCACTGCATCGAAAAACGGATCGATATCGGTGTCCGGAATAAAATCGGCGCTGGCGATGCGGCCGGAGGGCGCCAGCGCTGCGCTCGCATTGGCGGTCGAGAAGGCGATAAAAATGTCGCCTG
>NZ_RZTF01000233.1:1519-4906 GCF_004023175.1 Mesorhizobium sp. M7A.F.Ca.MR.362.00.0.0 | reverse complement strand
GTGATAGCCGAAGCCGCCGGTCAAGGCGACGCCAAGCGGCACCCGTCGGGCCAGCCGCTTCATCTGATGCGGCAGGAACGGTGCGTCGGTGGCGATGACGGCGATGATCGAGCCTTTCTCGGCACGCGGTGTGCCTTCGCGGACAGCCGGTTCGACGAGTTCCGGCCCGGCGCGCAGGTCGCGAATGGTGATATTGCGCCGTTTTCCAAAATTAGACTGCACGAAGGCGCCGACGGTGTAGGCACGGCCTTGCCATTCGACGATGCGCGATGATGTGCCGGAGCCGGCCTTGAAGCCGAAGGTGATCATGCCGGTGCCGCCGCCGACGCTGCCTTCCTCGATCGGTCCGCCGGCGGCACTGTCGAGGGCCCGCGCAACATGCTCCGACGTCAAATGGTGGCCGTTGATGTCGTTGAGGAAGCCGTCATAGGTCTCCGCCGCCACCGGCAGCCCCCAGCCGCTGTCGAGCGCTGCCGGCAGCACGCTTTGCATCCAGCACAGCGTGCCGTCGCGTGAGACACCGCAGGAATGGGTGTTGGTGATGGTGATCGGGAAGTTGAAAGCGCCGGTTTCCTCGACGATGTGCGAGCCGGTCAGTTCGCCGTTTCCGTTCTGGCTGAAAATGCCGGCGAAGACCGGCGTGGCGAGGTCGGCGAGCGGCCTGGGCAGGATCGCGGTTACGCCGGTGCGCACCGGCCCCTGGCCGACGACGAGCGCGCCATCGCCCGAAATCAGCGTCGCATAGCCGACCGTCACGCCGGGCACATCGGTGATCGCGTTAAACGATCCGGGCCGCCCATCGAAGCCGATGCCGAAATTTCGCGCGCGCGGTTTGCCCGAGGGTGTTGTCAGATGATGCGGATTGTCGGTCATGGTCTCAGAACAGGGATCCCTGATTGCCCGGCTCCTTGGCCTTGGCCGCCGGCTTGGCCACGGCTTTCGGTTTTGCCGTGCCGGTGATCGCCACCGCATCGGCGATGCCGTCGGCGAACTCCAGCGAAAGCGCCATTCCCGACGCCACCTCGGCAGCCTGCTTGATCACCGCGCCATCCGCATCCCTCACCAGCGCAAAGCCGCGCGCCAGGACGGCCTTGTGCGACAGCGACGCCATCAACCTGTCGGCCTGGACGACGCGGCCGCGCAGGCGCTCCAGCCTGAGCACCACTGCTTGCGTGCCGCGTCTTGTCAAAGCTGTCAGCAAATCCCTCTGCACGCGTTGCCGCCGTGCCGTCGGCTCGATCGTGATGCGGCCTTGCAGCATGGCCAGTTGCTGTTTGTGCCGCTGCAGCGATGCCCTGGCACATTTTGGCAATTGATCCGCCGCTCGGTTAAGCTCCGCACGCCGGGCTCTTGCCAATGCGCGCAGTGCCCCTTGTGCTCGCAAAAGATTGCGTTCGTTGGTGCGCCGCGCCTCGGCAATGCGCTGCGACAGCATTGCCGGTGTCAGCTTTACGGCAAAAAACCTTGCACGCTTGCGTTCGGTGGAGACCAACAGGCCCCGACCAAGCCTGGATGTCGCCTCATCGAGGCGTCGACGCGGCAGCGCCAGCAATTGATCGGGCGAGGGCAGAGCCCGGGCGGCGGCACGGGCGGCCTGCCGCTTGCGTTCGAAATTGCGCAGGACCGCCGCTTTCAGCCGCGCACCGAGGCTGGCAAGCGTTGCTTCGAGATCGGCCTTCACCGGCACGGCGATTTCGGCTGCACCCGTCGGTGTCGGCGCCCGCACGTCGGCAACGAGGTCGATCAGCGTCCAGTCGGTCTCGTGGCCGACAGCCGAGATCACCGGAATGCCGGAAACGGCAACCGCGCGGGCGAGCACCTCGTCGTTGAAGCCCCAGAGGTCTTCGAGGCTGCCGCCGCCACGCGCCACGATCAACAGATCGATCGGGACGCTGGACGGCGCCATCCCATGCCAGCGCGTTGAAGCCGTTGACCGCGGCGGCCACTTCCGCGCCTGACGTCTCGCCCTGAACACGCACCGGCCAGACCAGGATGTGCAGCGGAAAGCGGTCCTTGATGCGGTGGATGATGTCTCGGATGACGGACCCCGTCGGCGAGGTGACGACGCCGATGACGCGCGGCATGAATGGCAGCAACCGCTTGCGACCGGCATCGAACAGCCCCTCGGCCTGTAGCCGCCGCTTGCGCTCCTCCAGCAGCGCCATCAGGGCGCCGGCGCCGGCAGGCTCCAGATTGTCGATGACGATCTGGTAGTTGGACTTGCCGGGATAGGTGGTGAGCTTGCCGGTGGCGATCACCTCCATGCCCTCTTCGGGACGGAATTTCAGCCGGCTCATCGTGCCTTTCCAGACCACGGCGTCGAGACGGGCACGGTCGTCCTTCAACGCGAAATAAGCATGACCGGACGAATGCGGTCCGCGGTAGCCTGATATTTCGCCACGCACCCGCACATTGCCGAAAACGTCCTCGACCGTGCGCTTCAGCGCGCCGGAAATCTCGCTCACCGTGTATTCGGTGGCGTTGGTGCGTGATTCGGATGCTGCTTCGCTCATCGGTCGATTGGGGAACGGTTGGGCGCCCGCGTCAAGGCGGTTGCGTCGGGCCAGCCGTTCATAACCTGCATACCTGACCCTGCCTACCAGCCGGGCAGGATCTGGTTCGGCTTGGTTCGCCGCAGCTTGGTGAAGGCGAGTGCCGCGAAATCGAATGTCCCGGGGTCTTCGCCGACCGGCACGGAGATATTGTCCAGGCTTTCCGAAATATGGCGGGCGAGCGCATCGACGATCTCCGGCCGCGACGTCTGACCGCGCATGATGCCGATGCGGCAATCGGGCAGGGCGCCGAAGCCGTCGGCTTCGCTCAGCACCCGCATGCCGGGCCGCAGCGCGCATTCCGGCAGCACCGAGATCGCGAGGCCCGAAAGCACCGCGGCGGTGATGACGGTGGCCGAGAAACTGGTGAACAGGATGCGATAGTCGCGATTCTGCTGGTCGAGCACATCGACGGCGGCGCGCCGCCAGATGCAGTTCGGCCGGCCGAAGGCCATCGGCAGCGTTTCCTGCTCATGCGTCGCATGGTTGGCCGAGGTGACCCACAGCAGCGGTTCGCGCCGCACCACCTCCGACTGGCCGCGTACGTCGTTGTGAGTCACCAGCGCGAGGTCGAGATTGCCGCGCTTGATATGCTCGACCAGCCCCGGTGTCGGCTCGCAGATGACGGTCAGTTCGACGCGCGGATTGGAGCGCGTGAACCGCGCCATGATCTCGGGCAGGAAACGGTCGGCATAGTCGTCGGGCGTGCCGATGCGGATCGTGCCTTCGAGCCGCCGGTCGTCGAAAGCGGCCAGCGTTTCGCGGTTGAGATAGAGCAGCCGCCGCGCATAGGAGAGCAGCTTGTCACCTTCCTCGGTCAGCCTGTTGGTGCGCC
>NZ_RZTF01000233.1:0-1509 GCF_004023175.1 Mesorhizobium sp. M7A.F.Ca.MR.362.00.0.0 | reverse complement strand
AAGCCGCTCCTCCAGCCGGCGCATCTGCATCGACACCGCCGACTGGGTCCGGTGCACCTCTTCGGCCGCTCTGGTGAAGCTGCCGGTGTCGGCAATCGAGATGAAAGTTTGCAATTGATCGAGATCGAGCGGCGATTTCATCGACATGATCCATCACTAGCGTTGATGGTAAAGATTAGAAACATTCGTTGGATTAATCAATCACTCAATGGCAAATTGGCAGTGTCCACATGAAGGCATGTGAATCGAAGCCGGAACGGCCGCTGTCGCCAGCGCCGATCGCCTGGTTTTGTCAGTTCGAGTCTGAAGGAGACCGACAATGACCACGTTTGATTTCGCCACCGAGACCTCGCGCATCACCTCGCGTCCGGCCGTTGCGACTCGCGTGGCCAACACTGTCTCCAACATCTACCGCGCCTGGAAAAATCGCCGCGCCTTCTATCGTCTTGGCGAGATGTCGGACGCCGAACTCGCCGATATCGGCCTGACGCGCGGCGACCTGCACGTCGCCATCGACGTGCCGTTTGGCCGCGACCCGACGGCGATGCTGCGCGAAATCGCCAGCGATCGCATCGAAACGATCGAGGACATCGCTCGCAAGGTGGCCTGATCTGATGCTTGTTGTTTAGGTTGCCGCGAACCTTTTCGGGGTTCGACGCGACTGACGAGTATGCAGGCTCCCACTCCCTGCCGGATCCCCCCGGCCCGCCTGCACTCTGCCCGGTCCTCCCAGGACCGGGCTTTTCCTTTGGCTGTCAGGCGAATGCCAGCTTTCGCGATGGCCTTGGTATCGATCTGCCGAGCTCATGCGCGGCCTCTATCCAGGCTGCTATGGCGTCCTGGACATTGGCGATGGCCTCTTCGGGGGTGTCACCGTCACTCACGCAGCCTGGCAGATCAGGCACCAAAGCCGAAAAACCGCCTCCATCCTCTGCAGAAAGTGGCGCAATGACGACCGGATATTCAAGTCTGTCCATCATGGCTCTTTGCCTCGTCGATAAATGCCACGAGCTTTCGATTATCTTCGGTCCATATCCCGCTTGAACTGGTCGAAGATCGTCTCCACGCCCCTCTGGTAGTCGTCACGCTGCTGGGCGCCGGTCTCGAACATCTTGCCGAACAGGTCGTCGAACGGGTTTTTCGGCCTGCCGCTCGGATTGGCCTGTGGCTGCGGTGCCTGACGCTGCTGTGGGGGCGCTTGAGGCTGTTGCGGCGCCGGCTGTCCGCCGGGGATGCCGCCTAAGCCACCGCCACCTTGCCGCAGCATCTCCTCGAAGATTTTCCCCAGCGGATTGTCTCCGTAGGGGCTTTGTGTCTGCTGAGGCTGCGGCTGCGCCCGCCCTTGCGGCTGCGGCGCGCCACCGCCGAACATGTCCTGCAGCACCTTGCCGAGCGGATTGTCGCCATAGGGACTGGGCGCCGGCTGCGGTTGGCTTTGCGGCTGAGGCTGAGGCGCGCCACCGCCGAACATGTCCTGCAGCACCTTGCCGAGCGGGTTGTCCATCGGGT
>NZ_RZTF01000232.1:0-10353 GCF_004023175.1 Mesorhizobium sp. M7A.F.Ca.MR.362.00.0.0 | reverse complement strand
CCCGCCGCGACCGTGCCGACGCCGACTTCCGACACCAGCTTGACCGACACGTCGGCCGCCGGATTGACGTTCTTCAGATCGTAGATCAGCTGTGCCAGATCCTCGATCGAATAGATGTCGTGATGCGGCGGCGGCGAGATCAGGCCCACGCCCGGCGTCGAATGCCGGACCTTGGCGATGGTCGCGTCGACCTTGTGGCCGGGCAGCTGGCCGCCCTCGCCGGGCTTGGCACCCTGCGCCACCTTGATCTGCATCATGTCGGAATTGACGAGGTATTCGGCCGTGACGCCGAAACGGCCCGAGGCGATCTGCTTGATCGCCGAGCGTTCCGGGTTCTTGCCGCCGCCAGGCAGCGGCAGATAGCGGTCGGCCTCTTCGCCGCCCTCCCCGGTGTTCGACTTGCCGCCGATCTGGTTCATGGCGCGCGCCAGCGTGGTATGCGCTTCGCGCGAGATCGACCCGAACGACATCGCCCCGGTCGAGAACCGCTTGACGATGTCGGCCGCTGACATGACGTCGTCGAGCGCCACCTTCTTGCGGCCGGTCTCTCCGGCCAGCTTGATCTTGAACAGGCCGCGAATGGTCTGGGCGCGGGCCGTCTCGCTGTCGATCTGGGCGGAATAGTCCTTGAACGTTTCCCACGACCCCTGGCGCACGGCGTGCTGCAAGGTGGCGACTGCGTCGGGCGACCAGATATGCGCCTCGCCGCGCATGCGGAACATGTATTCGCCGCCGACCTCGAGGCTGTTGCGCAGCACGGGGTCGTTGCCGAAACCGTCATTGTGACGGCTGAGCGTCTCGGCCGCGATCTCGTCCAGGCCGACGCCTTCGATCAGCGTCGCGGTGCCGGTGAAGTATTGCTGCACGAAATCGGTCTTCAGGCCGATGGCGTCGAAAATCTGCGCGCCGCAATAAGACTGGTAGGTCGAGATGCCCATCTTGGACATCACCTTGAGGATGCCCTTGCCGATCGACTTGATGTAGCGCGAAACGACCTCGTAGGCGTCCACTTCCTTCGGCAGTTCGCCGCGCTTGTGCATGTCGAGCAGCGTGTCGAAGGCAAGGTACGGGTTGATCGCCTCGGCGCCATAGCCGGCAAGGCAGCAGAAATGATGCACTTCGCGCGGCTCGCCGGATTCGACGACGAGGCCGACCGAGGTGCGCAGCCCCTTGCGGATCAGGTGATGATGGACCGCGGCCGTAGCCAGCAGCGCCGGGATGGCGATGCGGTCCGGCCCGACCTGGCGGTCGGACAGGATGATGATGTTGTAGCCGCCGGCGACCGCCGCCTCCGCCCGCTCGCACAACCGGTCGATGGCGCCCTGCATGCCCGCGGCCCCTTCGGCCGAGCCATAGGTGATGTCGATCGTCTTGGTGTCGAAGCGGTCCTCGGTGTGGCCGATGGAACGGATCTTTTCGAGATCGCCATTGGTCAGGATCGGCTGGCGCACCTCGAGCCGCTTGCGGCGCGAATTGCCGACCAGATCGAAGATGTTGGGCCGCGGCCCGATGAAGGACACCAGGCTCATCACCAGCTCCTCGCGGATCGGATCGATCGGCGGGTTGGTGACCTGGGCGAAGTTCTGCTTGAAGTAGGTGTAGAGCAGCTTTGACTTGTCCGACATCGCCGAGATCGGCGTGTCGGTGCCCATCGAGCCCACCGCCTCCTGGCCTGTCGTCGCCATCGGCGACATCAACAGCTTGGTGTCTTCCTGGCTGTAGCCGAACGCCTGCTGGCGATCGAGCAGGCTGACATCCTTGCGCAGCGCGCGCGGCTCGACCGGCTTCAAATCTTCGAGGATGAGCTGTGTGTTGGCGAGCCAGGTCTTGTAGGGATGCTTGGTCGCGATCTCCGACTTGAGCTCCTCGTCGGAGACGATACGCCCCTTCTCCAGGTCGATCAGAAGCATCCGGCCTGGCTGCAGCCGCCACTTCTTGACGATCTTCTCCTCGGGCACCGGCAGCACGCCGGCTTCCGAGGCCATGATGACGCGGTCGTCATCGGTGACGATGTAGCGTGCCGGGCGCAGGCCATTGCGGTCGAGCGTGGCGCCGATCTGGCGGCCATCGGTGAAAACCACCGCCGCCGGCCCGTCCCACGGCTCCATCAGTGCCGCATGGTATTCGTAGAAAGCCTTGCGATCGGCATCCATGAGCTTGTTGCCCGCCCAGGCTTCCGGGATCAGCATCATCATGGCATGGCTGAGCCTGTACCCGCCCTGGAACAGGAACTCGAGCGCATTGTCGAAGCAGGCGGTGTCGGACTGGCCGTCATAGGAAATCGGCCACAGCTTCGAGATGTTGTTGCCGAACAGTTCGGAATCGACCGACGCCTGGCGCGCAGCCATCCAGTTGTTGTTGCCGCGCACGGTGTTGATCTCGCCATTGTGGGCGACCATGCGGTAGGGATGCGCCAGCTTCCAAGACGGGAAGGTGTTGGTCGAGAAGCGCTGGTGGACGAGGATCAGCGCGGTCTCGAAGCGCGGATCGATCAGGTCCTTGTAATAGGCGCCGACCTGGTAGGCCAGGAACATGCCCTTGTAGACGATGGTGCGCGCCGACAGCGACACGCAATAGGCGCCGATGTCCTTGTTGTCGTTCTCGGCGTAGATGCGGCCCGATATGACCTTGCGCAGCAGATAGAGCCTGGCCTCGTATTCCTCGTCATCGGTAATGTCTGGCGTGCGGCCGATGAAGATCTGCCGGTGGAACGGCTCGGATGCCACGATGTCAGGCGCCTTCGAAAGCGACGAATTGTCGACGGGCACGTCACGGAAACCGATGAGCGGAAGCCCCTCGGATTGCGCCGATTCGACAATGATGTCCTCGATATGGGCGCGAAGGGCCGCGTCCTGCGGCATGAACCAGTGTCCGACGCCGTACTGACCCGCCGGCGGCAGCTCGATGCCCTGGGCCGCCATCTCCTCACGGAAGAACTGGTCGGGAAGCTGCACCAGCACGCCGGCGCCATCGCCGACCAGCGGATCGGCGCCAACGGCGCCGCGATGCGTCAGATTTTCGAGCACAGCCAGCCCGTCCTTGACGATCTGATGCGACTTCACGCCCTTCATATTGACGATGAAGCCGACGCCGCAGGCGTCATGCTCGTTGCGCGGATCGTAGAGGCCCTGGGCGGAAAAGCCGTTGGCGGTTCGGCTAATATTGGATCGCAAGGTGGTTTTGACGGTTGCCGCTTTCGTCTGCGCGGCCTGGCCGTTCGTCGCAGAGTGCGTCATGTCCGTCATCTCCTGTCCTCCATTCCCAGCCATTCAGGCGCTGGTTTGCCTCGGCAAGCGCTTGGCTCACCCTGATCCTTGTGGCACGTCTTGCGAAATCCTTGCCGAACCAGGCGGCTTTCCGCATGGATCGCATCTGGTAATCGTACAGGCCAGAGTCTGGCTGTCCACCTGTCGCTCGCGGCAACAGCCGGAGAGGCCCAATGATACGCCAATCCGGCTCGTTTTGTGCGACAAAATAAGACAGCACTACTGTCCTAAATTTTTATGGCAGAAATCTGGGACGCACACAAGACCGATTCACAAAAAACTTGGGCTTTTGGCGACAGAAAATGTCGTCAAGTCCGGGAAAAACGTAAGCTTCAGTCGTCGGCCTGGGCTTTGCCGGTTGGCTGGCTTTACTGTTTTTCCGGCGCCTGGCCCCTTGCGGTCCGCTCGCGAAACCGGTCAACTTCAGACTGATTTCCCCAAAACCCGATCTCCCCAACTCTCCGACCTCCCAAGACATAGGCAGATGCATGTTCTTCGCTTCCGACAATTGGGCAGGCGCCCATCCCAATATTGCCGCCGGCCTGTCGGCCAATGCCGGCGGCTTTTCCACCGCCTATGGCGACGGTGCGCTCGACCGGGCAGTCTACCAGCGCTTCAGCGAGATTTTCGAACGCGAGGTCGCGGTGTTCTTCGTCGCCACCGGCACGGCCGCCAACTCGCTGGCGCTCACCGCTTACAACAAGCCGGGCGGCATTTCCTTTGCCCATCGCGAATCGCATGTCATCGAGGACGAATGCGGCGCGCCGGTATATTTTTCCGGCGGCTCTCGCCTGCATGAGATCGATGGCGCGCTGGGCAAGATCGATCCGCACAATCTGGAAAGGACCATCGGCCGTTTCGCACCGGAAATTGTCCATTGGGGACGGCCAATGGCCGTTTCGATCACCCAGTCGACCGAGGTCGGCACCATCTACGGCCTGGATGAGATCGAGACGATCTCGGCGATCGCCAAACAATATTCGGTGCCCCTGCACATGGATGGCGCCCGCTTTGCCAATGCGCTGGTCGCACTCGACACGACACCGGCCGAAATGACCTGGAAACGCGGCGTCGACATCCTCTCCTTCGGCGGCACCAAGAACGGCTGCTGGTGCGCCGAAGCGATCGTGTTGTTCGACCTCGATCGTGCCAGGGAATTGGCCTTCCTGCGCAAGCGCGCCGCCCAGCTGTTTTCGAAATCGCGCTTCGTCGCGGCGCAGTTCGAGGCCTATTTCAAGGATGGGCTGTGGCTGGACACCGCCCGCCACGCCAACGCCATGGCCGCACGCCTTGCCGCCGCGATCGAGGATTCGGCAACGGCCAAGCTGGCATGGCTGCCGCAGGCGAACGAGGTTTTCGCGGTGATCAAGAAGGCCGAGGCCGAGAGGCTGCAGACCGCGGGTGCCGCCTTCTACGACTGGCACAAGCCGCATGGCTTTGACGGCCACATCGGCGAGGACGAGTTGCTCTACCGCTTCGTCACCAGCTTTGCGACGACAGCCGATGAAGTCGACCGTTTTGGCCAGCTGATCGCCTGATAACGCATTTCCCCGACAACAAAAAAGCGGCGCCTTTCGGCGCCGCTTCCGTCTCGGGAGGAGACTTGTATTTTAGGCAGCGGTCTTGGCCTCGATCTGCTTGGCCTTGGCCGAAGACGCCGTAATGGCGATCTTGCGCGGCTTCAGCTCCTCGGGGATGTTGCGCTTGAGGTCGACGAAGAGCAGGCCGTTCTTCAGCGAGGCGCCAACGACCTCGACGTGGTCGGCAAGCTGGAAGCGACGTTCGAAAGCCCTCGAGGCAATGCCGCGATAGAGCAGCTCAGAGCCTTCGCCGGTACCCTCGTCCTTGCGCTCACCCTTCACGGTCAGCACGTTGCGATGGGCTTCGATCGAGATTTCCTCGTCCGAGAAGCCGGCAACCGCCATCGAGATCCGGTAGGAATCCTCACCGGTGCGCTCGATGTTGTAGGGCGGATAGGTCTGCGCGCCATCCGGCTGCGCGAGCGAATCGAGCATCGTGAACAGACGATCGAAGCCGACCGTCGAGCGATAAAGCGGGGAAAAATCAACGTGACGCATGAGGTGTTCTCCTGTTGAGCAACATGGTTTGCGTATGGCCGGTGCGAAACCCTTGAGCGGCGTTTCGGGTGGACCAGCGGCCCCGACATTGGCGACCGCACGAGACATTTGGGGAGCGCTGGAAAGCATTTCAAGATTTCACCTGGCGGCAAAAGCCACGGCGGCCGGACCCTTGATGAACGGCAGATGAACCGGCACTTCGGCGCGCGTTCAGGCAGCCGGCGCTAAAGTCCATTCCAGGATCAAGGACTGGCGGCGCCGATTGCACAACAGGCACCGCAACGAGGCCGACCGGGTGTAACGTCCCTTCCTCCCGGATCGACAGGGGCCGGAAGCACGCTTTCAAGCGGCTTCCGGCCTTCCCTGATGCAGCCTCCCCTTCACCGGGAATTCCTTGGCTTTTGGCGCATGGGCGTCTATCACCTTAGCGGAGCCGGCCAGCGCAGGCGGGCATGCGAGACGCCGAGCACGAAGCGCCGAATGACGGATCTTTTCACCGAAAACTCCCTTTTTCACGAAATCGAGGGCAATCCGCGGCCGGAAAATGCCACCGGCGGCTTCTTCACCACGCGTGACCGAAAGAATATCCGCTACGGCCTGTTCGGCGCGGTCGCTCGCCCGATGAAGGGCACCGTGGTCCTGCTCACCGGCCGCAACGAGTGCATCGAGAAATATTTCGAAACCATCCGCAACCTTGCCGATCGCGGCTTTGGCGTCGCCACGCTCGATTGGCGCGGCCAGGGCGATTCCGACCGGCTGATCCGCGATCACCAGCGCGGCTACGTCAGCAGCTTCCGCGACTACACCGCCGACCTCGAACAGTTCTTCGAGGAGATCGTGCTGCCCGATTGCCGCGGACCGTACTACATCCTCGCCCATTCGGCAGGTGCCTTGATCACCCTGCTTGCCGTCCCATCAATGGTGAACCGCATCCGGCGCATGGTGCTGATCGCGCCCTTCCTGACGCTGCCCGACCTGCCGGTCTCGATCTCGACGGTTCGCCGTGTCTGTTCTCTGTTCTGCGCTCTCGGCCTCGGCCGGCTCTACGCCGCCTGGGGTCCGCGGCCGAGGGTTACGGCCCCTTTCGAGACCAACAAGCTGACATCGGACCCGGAGCGCTATCGGCGCAACACACGGATCTACGAAGAATACCCGCAACTGGCGCTTGGCGGGCCGACGATCCGCTGGCTGCAGGCAGCCGCGAAAGCATCGGAAGCCGTCAGCGACCCCGATTTCATGGCTCGGATCCAGGTCCCGCTGCTGATCATCGCCGCCGGCGCCGACCAGGTCGTCTCGACCAGGGCCGTGGAAGCCTACGCCAGGCGTCTGCGGCTCGGTTCGCTGCTGATGATCGATGGCTCCCGCCACGAAATCCTGCAGGAAGCCGACATCTACCGCGAGCAATTGCTCGCCGCCTTCGACGCCTTCATTCCCGGCAGCGACAACCCCACAGCCTGACGGGCGCCGGTCGCTGGCCCGCTCCCCAAGGGGTGCCGCCGGCAGTAAAACGACTGCTTCAAGCGGTCGGCATCACCTGAATGGCGGCGGACGCTCGTTTAGCCGCGCAAGGCGGCCATGGCGGCGGCATGAAGTTCCGGCGTCGCCGCGGCGAGTACATCGCCGCCCTGTTCCGCCGGCCCGCCATCGAATGTGGTGACGACGCCGCCTGCCTTTTCGATGATCGGGATCAGCGCCACGATATCGTAGGGCTTTAATCCGGGATCGGCGACGATGTCGACGCTTCCCGAGGCGATCATGGCGAAGGCATAGCAATCGGCGCCATAGCGGGCGAGCTGGATCTGTCTTTCGAATGCATCGTAACGGTTGCGCGCCTCGCCCTTGAACAGGGCCGGCGTGGTGGTGAACAGCGTCGCCTGGTCCAACTTCGTCGTCTTGCGGGTCGTCAGTTTTCGCGGCCCGCCTGGCCCCTCATAATGGGAGCCCGAGCCGTTGGCGTAGAAAAGCTCGCCGGTGAAGGGCTGCGCCATCATGCCGGCAACGGCGTCGCCGTCGACCGTCAGCCCGACCAGTGTGCCCCACACCGGCAGACCGGAAATGAACGCGCGGGTGCCGTCGATCGGGTCAATCACCCAGACGTGCCGGCTCGAAATGTTCTCGCTGCCATGCTCCTCGCCTAGAATGCCATGATCGGGATACTCAGCCGATATCAGAGCCCGGATGGCGCGCTCGGCCTCGCGATCGGCCTCGGTGACCGGATCAAAACTGCCCTGTTCCTTGTTGGCGACCGCACCTTGGGCACGAAAGCGCGGCAAGGTCTCCGCCGCTGCCGCCTGCGCGATGCGACGCATGAAATCGATGCTGATGTCCAACTGATTCTCCCGCGTTGCAGCATGCCCGAGCCCGGCTTTGCCGCCAATTTCGTGCCAAAACAAGGGTGTCGAGGATTTTTCCGCGACGGCATCTGTTGCCTGGATGTCACACAGGCGCCATCGAAACGCAATTTCCACATCAGAGTGAATTAAAAAAGGCTGAAGGTCGCTTGACATTTGTGCAGCGCACAATACCCTCAATCTCGGACAGGGTTTCCTGTCCATGCCCTCCTTGGGCGTTTCCTCCCTAGACTTCGACCGTATCGTGCAAACGATGCGGTCTTTTTTTATGGCGCCATTCAGTCCGCGGCCAGCGGCAGGTTATTCACTCCGCGGCCAGTGGCAAGTCGATGAAATGATGATCGGGCATCGACATCAGGTCGGCTGAGAACCGCGTCAGATCGTCGGCCAGCGCATCGAAGCCGGCAGCCTTCTCGAATGTCCGCTCGTTCATATAGAGCCCCCGGTTGACCTCGATCTGCAGCGCGTGCAGATGGCGCGCCGGGCGGCCATAGTGCTCGGTGATGAAGCCGCCGGCATAGGGCTTGTTGTGGGCGACCGAATAGCCCATGGCGCTGAGCAGGCCGATCGCGGTGTCGGTCAGGGCGGCGGTTGCCGAGATGCCGAAACGGTCGCCGATGATGAAGTCGGGCCGCTGGCCGCTGTCGCCGACCCTGATGCTCGCCGGCATCGAATGACAGTCGATCAGCACGGCAAAGCCGAACCGCGCATGGGTTCTGGTCAATAGCCGCTTCAGCGTCTCGTGATAGGGCTTGTAGACGGCCTCGATGCGGGCGACCGCTTCGGCCAGCGGCAAGCGGCCGGAATAGATGTCGAGCCCCTCGCCGACCAGCTTCGGCACCGTGCCCAGCCCGCCGGCCACCCGTGCCGAGCGGATGTTGCAGAAGGACGGCACCGGCTCGGCGAACATGCGCGGATCAAGCTCCCACGGTTCACGGTTGACGTCGAGATAGGCCCTCGGGAAATTCGCCGCCAGCAGCGGTGCGCCGAGCGCGACGGTGCCGCCGAACAGCTCATCGACGTAGCAGTCCTCGGACCGGCGGATGGCGTTGCGGTCCAGCCTTGCCATGGCAAGGAAGCGCTCCGGATAGTAGCGGCCGCTATGCGGTGAGTTGAAGAGGAAGGGGACGCGCTGCTCGACGCCCGACCGGATTTCGAAGGGTGGAAAGACCGAAAAATCCTCGGCTGCCGTCTTCAATTTGAACGAACCCGAAAACACCAGTGCATCATGATGTGAAAGTGCCACCTTGCAAGCCTCGTGTCCAGCATTTCGGCCGCAGCACACGCCCGGCAAATATGGATCATCCCCGTCAGCGTTCACTTGATGTTTACCCTCACCTCCTCATATACAGGATGGTTAACGGGCTTGCCCAACGGCAACCTCGGGCGGGTGATTCGGACGGGATATCATGGCACGCATTCTTCTGGCGGAAGACGACGACGATATGCGTCGGTTCCTCGTCAAGGCGCTGGAGCGCGCCGGTTACCAGGTCAGCGATTTCGACAATGGCGCCAGCGCCTATGAGCGGCTGCGCGAGGAGCCTTTCTCGCTGCTGTTGACCGACATCGTCATGCCAGAGATGGACGGCATCGAACTGGCGCGGCGTGCCACAGAGATCGATCCTGATCTGAAAGTCATGTTCATCACCGGTTTCGCCGCCGTTGCGCTGAACCCGGATTCCAAGGCGCCGAAAGACGCCAAGGTGCTGTCGAAGCCCTTCCACCTGCGCGACCTCGTCAACGAGGTCGAAAAGATGCTGCAGGCGGCGTGAGCCGTTTTTAGCCGAGGCGCCGCACTCTTCGCCACTGCGGCGAGACGACGCCTTCTTTCCTTTTTCCTGCTATTGACGCGCTGGATCAAAAATGGTGTATGCGCGGCTTCGGATGGGCGTGTAGCTCAGCGGGAGAGCACTGCATTGACATTGCAGGGGTCACAGGTTCAATCCCTGTCACGCCCACCATCCAACCAGACAAGCAGATCTTGCATCGGCATTTCCCGGCTGGTTCCCAGAGGTAGAGAGGTTCGCATAGGTTGACTTATAGCCTGCACCTGGCGCAACGCCGCATGCAGTGCTTGAGCTTGGCGAACGGTTCTCGATTGGGTCGAGGCCGGACTATCGGGGCAAGCCTTGCGGAGCCGGCCTACTGGTCATCGTCATCGCCATTGTCTGGATTGTCGACCAAACATCCCGCGCCGTGACACCCTTGGTAATTGCCTTGAGTGTCGAAATTCGGATTGCCGTCCTTGTCGTAACTCGGCCTTGGGTCGATGTAGCTGTCGTTCTTTCGACGCGCTTCCTTGCGATCCTTGTCTCTCTGTTCCTGCGCGGCTATGCGATCCATTGAGCGCTGCTCGTCTTCTGAACGTTGTGAAGTCTGTTGCATCATGCAGTCGGCAAACCTGTTGGTTCCTGGCCTATAGCCGTAAGAAGCGCACTGTTGCTGATCCATTGCGCGCTGATCCTCAGCGCTGACGCAACCAGCAACCGCCAACGGCACAAGCGCGATCAGCACATATCTCATCTTGAAATTCGGCATTTTGTCACTCCAGATCATTCTGATGGCACCGGGCAAGAGAGGTCACCCTCCTGGCAGTTCAGGTAGGCCCTCAACTGCCTGGTGCGAGCCTTGGTCAGTTCAGCTTGACAAGCAGCGGCA
>NZ_RZTF01000231.1:0-10372 GCF_004023175.1 Mesorhizobium sp. M7A.F.Ca.MR.362.00.0.0 | reverse complement strand
TGGCTGGCCACGGCGCGCGACAGGTCTTTCGAGCCGAACAGGTGCCCAAGAATGCCGTTGCCCTCATCGACGCCTTGCGGTGAGAAGGCCCTGGTTGCGTCCTCGAAATACTTGGCGTGCTGGCCGCTGGCCATCGCCGTCATGAAGGCGCTGAGCCCGTAAGGGTCGGCTGTGTTGCGCTGCAGCCCCTGCGAAAAGGCCGGCAGCAATGCGGCGACCGCGGCTTGCGTCTGCTGCATCGAAAGCCCGTATTGCTGGGCAAGCGCCTGCATGCCGTTGCCGTTCTGGGCCTGTGTCAGCATGTCGAACAAGGAAGGCATTGGTCTCTCCTCCGGAAATCCTCGCCGAAGAAGCCTAGTTTGTTTCCACTTCCGATTGAAGCGACTTTTGCCGGTCAATCGGCTGCGTCAAATCCGAGGGTTAATAGGCGTATTCCATGAACACCGGCTCGATCGAACCGCCCCAGCGCGTGTGATAGGCCGACAGCATCTCCTCGGCGCTGGTTGTGCCGCGGGCTACGACTTCGTCGAGCGTGTTGAGGAAGGAGGTCTCGTCATAGCCATCGCGGTTCTTGCGGCCACGGTTCTTCAGCCCCATGCGCGAAATGACCATCACGTCGCGTGCGATTTCGCGCAGCGTGGTGTTGCGGAAGGACGCGGAAATGCCTTGTTCCGGCACGGCGTTACGCATCGCCAGCGTTTCTTCATACGTCCAGCTCGAGGTCAGCGCCTCGGCGGCGTCGAGCGCGGCTTCATCATAGAGCAGCCCGACCCAGAACGCAGGCAGCGCGCAGATGCGCCGCCATGGCCCGCCATCGGCGCCGCGCATCTCGAGGAAGCGCTTTAGCCGCACGTCCGGGAACAGCGTCGACAGATGGTTCGCCCAGTCGCCCATTGTCGGCAGCCCGTCCGGCACCTCATTGCGCGCGGCACCGGCCATGAACTGGCGGAAGGTGATGTGGGTCATGTCGTGATAGCGGCCGTCGCGGATGACGAAATACATCGGCACGTCGAGCGCCCATTCGACATAGTCGGCGAAACCGAAATCGGGCGAGAAGCAGAATTCGAGCAGGCCCGAGCGCTGGTTGTCGGTGTCGCGCCAGATGTCGCCGCGCCAGCTCTGCAGACCGTTCGGGTGGCTTTCGGTGAAAGGCGAATTGGCGAACAATGCCGTCGACAGCGGCTGCAGCTTCAACGACACCTGCATCTTGCGGCGCATGTCGGCCTCGCTCTCGAAGTCGAGATTCACCTGGATCGTGCAGGTGCGGTACATCATGTCGAGGCCCTTGGTGCCGACCTTGGGCATGTAGCGCGTCATGATCTCGTAGCGCGATTTCGGCATTTTCGGCGTCTCGGCCAGCGACCATTTCGGGCTGCCGCCGAGGCCAAGGAAGCGGATGCCCATCGGCTCGGCGATCTCGCGCACCTGCGCCAGATGGGCGTTGCCCTCGCGGCAGGTCTGATGGATGGTCTCCAGCGGTGCGCCGGAAAGCTCGAACTGACCGCCGGGTTCCAGCGAAATCGCACCCTGGCCGGTCGGTTCGACCAGGCCGATGATGCGGCCGTCATCGACGATCGGATCCCAGCCGAGCTTTGACTGCATGCCTTCGAGAATGGCGCGGATGCCGCGCTCGCCGCCATAGGGGACCGGTGCATTGCCGTCGACATAGAAGGGGAATTTCTCGTGCTCGGTGCCGATGCGCCATTTGTCGCGCGGCTTGTTGCCTTCGGCCAGGTGCTCGACGAGTTCGTCGACACCTTCGATCGGGCGGAAATCGGTCGTATCGCGCGCCATGATGGTACCCTCAGAGGCGGCCGGATGACCGCCGGCGGTAAATGGACGAAATGTCAGCAGACGATCAAGCGAAAAATCCTGAGCCACAGGTCAACAGGAATTGAACGTTGCTGGAACTCTGCGTCCCTTGCAAGGGATGACGTCTCACCAGTCTCCGACAGTTGCCTGCATTACCGCGAGCGCGGCCACCGCCGCCGTGTCGGCGCGCAGGATGCGCGGTCCCAGCGGAATGGCGGTGACGAAGGGCAGGGCGCGCAGCATCTTGCGCTCGTCCTCGGAAAAGCCGCCCTCCGGCCCGACCAGCAGCGCAAGCTTCTTTTCCTTGACCGCCTGCAGCGCGGCCAGCGGATTGTTGGTCGAGGCGTCCTCGTCGCAGAAGATCAGCCGCCGCTCGCTGTCCCATCCGGTCAGCAGGCGCTCGAACTTTTCCGCTTCGCGCACTTCCGGCACCGCCAGGATGCCGCATTGTTCGGCCGCTTCGGCGACATTGGCGCGCAGGCGATCGATGGAAGGTTTGGCCACTTGCGTGTGCTGGGTGATGACCGGCTGCAGGATGCCGGCACCCATCTCGACCGCCTTCTGCACGAGATAGTCGAGCCGGCCCTGCTTCAGCGGCGCAAAGCAGTAGACAAGATCCGGCAGCGGCGGCTGCGGCCGTTGCAGCGCCATCACCTTCAGCCGCACCGCCCTTTTTGTCTTCGCCGCAATGGCCGCCGACCAATCGCCGTCGCGGCCATTGAACACCAGGATTTCGGCGCCTTCGCCGAGCCGCAGCACATGCAGGAGATAGTGCCTTTGCTGCGGGCCAGCGTCGAACTCGATGTTCGGTCGCAGATCGTCGGGCACGAACAGACGTTGCATCTTGTAATTGGCGCGCATCGCCGAGGAATGGGGCACCGTTGTGAGCGCGTCAAGTTTCGCACATTGAGGTGGAAGGAAAACTTCTACACGACCTCTCCAGGCCTAAGAGCCATGCGTTGTGAAATTGCCCGGTCAATTAGTTGAGAAACCACCCTGCTTCCATTAACAATCCTCACTCTTTGCGTGAAGTTGAGTGGACCTAATGCGTAAAAAAGTTTGCCAAAGACCTCGTCAGCAAAACTACTAGATATCAATTCAACACCATCCATATCTATGTCAATAAAAGTATCAGAGTTTCTCAAAACATTTTCAATCTTAAGTCGAACAGGTTTGGCAATCTCTCGGGTTCCGAATGCGTTAGATTCATCCAAAAGCTTTATAGTTACTTTTTCTAAATCATCAATTTTGTCAAAATAGGTATAAGATGGCTTATATATCTTACCTCTAAATACTAGAGCTTCCTCTAGTATGCTTTGGTCAGAGCAATCTATGGAACAAGAAACAAGCGTTCCATGAAAAGGGACTTTATTCTGCCTGATATGCATACCGATTTTAGGATCATATTTTAACGTAGCGTACCCGGATTGTATTTTAAATTGTCCCCCGGAAAGCTGTGCCATACGATATGAACCGTATAGCCCATTTCCCATATTCGTCGCGGTGTTCCGGGTAATTCCTTCTCGAATGGCTCGATCAAGCGCATCGATATCGGAAGTTATCTCTGAGTGGGTGCTTCGAAGTGTGCGTGGTATGCCCAATCCGTAGTCGCAAACAACGAACTCTACCATTTTTCCGCCCCTTCGGGACGTAACCTGCACAATTCCACCAATTGAACTTTCAGCATGATTCAAAACGTTATCTGTTATTTCATTTATGGACCATTCTAACGCTGCAATCTGTGAACGTGTAACTCCCTCAAGGGAACCGAGTAAGATGTCGATGATGTTATCTACAGCTTTATGCTGTTCTTCCCCTGTCCGATATATCGCCGCAGGCGAATGGATCTTCCCGGCAAAGTCGGACTCGGCAAAGCTCACTGGGTCAAGCAGGTGAGACCAACCGGCGTTACGAAATAGCCGTCTAAGTTTTATGTCGTCTGGTTCTATAAATTGAGTGTCGATGCCGTCGTGCAGAATGCTTCTGACATTGGCGCACAGAGGTAAGAAGTCTGGGGCAATTGCCTTCGAAATTTTGGAAAAATCTAGAACTATATCTTTGTAGTATAACTTATTAGTAATCTGGTAGATTGCAGCTGTGGCAACTTGCAAATCTGATTCGCCGAAATCTCCGGTAAAAGATATTACATTTTTGTCAGTGCTTATGGTGCCCATGTATCGATCTGTCGAGCTGTGCGGTGTCCGCCTGAGGACGTTCAACCGACCCTAGCAGCTATGGCGCCACAATGTAACGGGAGGAACTCCGGTTGCCGGAGCTACTTTCTGAGTCGAAGTTAAACGTCAGCCTGAGGATGCCATACGGGTTGGTAACCTTGGCTTAGCACTGAGACAGTGGTTACCGGCGTGAGCAGTCGAATTGAGCGACTGACAAAATCGGAAAACATCACCGGATTACTATACCCGGCGAACGACCAGCGCAGCGCCTTGCCGCCGCGCAAGGCGTAGGCGCTGCCACCATCCGCAACCATGGCGCCGTCGGGCAGGCCGGCAAGGTCTTCAACAGCAACCACTGGCGGCTTGCCGCCCGACGCCAGCCGCTCCTTGTGCAGCCGCTTGTCGACCATCGGGGCGCGCGGCTCGGCAATGCCGAAGGCTTCGCCGAAGCGGCCGACAAAATCCTTGGCCCGCTCGCGCTGGCAAAAGAAGCAGGGGCGATGCCCGGCTGCCAATCCGGTCACCTCGTCAAGGAAGAACAGCTCGGTCCAGCCCGCTTTGCCGCCCTTCCGGTTGCGGCCCATCGGTTCGCGCCGCACATTTCGGAATTTGCAGACGCAGACGATCCAGGCTTGAAGCGCCCAGCGCTTTTTCTTGAGCGTCTTCGTCTCGGGGTCGTGGATAATGCCGCGATTGCCGGTGAACATGCCGCGATCGGGCACTGCGTGGATGGTCCCGAACGGATCGACCCGGTTCTGCAGTGGCATAGTTTTCTCTCCGGACACGCATCTTGGCTGCAATGCGAGCGGCATGATATCGCTCGTCGCATCTTATTCATGTCAGCAGGGTTTTGTGATGCGGGTGCTGGTGGTCCAGAACTACGACAATACCGGCCTCGGCCAGGTCGGCGCAGCACTTGCGGAAGCGGGTGCCGATCTCGACCTGCGTCTCCCTTACAGGGGCGATCCCCTGCCGGATGACGCGGCCGGGCATGATGCCATGGTGGTGCTCGGCGGGGGCCAGAATGCGCTGGCCGACGATGAGTACCCCTATTTCCCAGCACTGCTCGAACTGACCCGCGACTTTGCCGACAAGGATCGCGCCGTGCTCGGCATCTGCCTCGGCAGCCAGCTCGTCGCCCGTGCCTTCGGCGGCGAAAACCGCATCGGCGGCGCCAATGAGTTCGGCTGGCACGGCGTATCGCTGACGGCGGACGCCAAGGGCGATCCTGTGCTGGGCGCGCTGCCGGAGAAATTCCCGATCTTCCAGTGGCACGACGACACCTTCGTGCTGCCCGAGGCCGCCGTGCGGCTCGCCGGCAACGATGTCGCCGAGAACCAGGCGTTTCGCGTCGGCCGCGCCGTCTACGGTTTCCAGTTTCACTTCGAGGCCGACCGGCCGATGGTCAAGGACTGGAGCACGTCCTTTGCCCCGACCATCGCCGCTCGCCATCCCGACTGGGCCGGCAAGCTCGATGGCGAAATGGCCCGCAACGGGCCCGATGCGGATGCTGCTGGCCTTGCCATTGCCCGTGCCTGGGTAGCGACCATCTGAGTGTTGGTCTCTCCGTACCCTGCAGCGTGACATAATTGGCACGCGGCGGTGAAACCGCCTGGGGAAAACCGTTTCATTCTTGGCTTGTGTCCGCCCGCCATCCTAGAAGGCGCGCGCTCTGCATCTTCTGTGCAACGGCTATGAACCTTTTGTGTGACCCGCGCGACACACCGTTGATACAGAACATGCCTAGAAGCGCAAAATCGTCGAAACTTTGAAGCGAATTCTCCGTTTCAACGCATTGGTAACCGCCTGGTGCACAGATGCAGAAAGCTCAACAAGAGATGACCTCCGTGAAAGCAGCGCTTCTGTCCTTTGCCATGTTGTCCGCCATCGTGCTGTGCGGTCTCGGCATCTATGCCGCCGACGCCGCCAACAACCACAACGCCGTCGACGGTTACGGCGTCACCGCCTCACTGCGCTAAAGGCGGGAAGCGTCTTTCGCGTCCTCCGACGCGCGACGCTCAAGCTTCCTTGATCGTCATTGTCAGGATGCGTTTGTCCGCGCCGTCGACGACGAGCGCGCTCAGCATGCCTGATTGCCAGGCAAGCGTGTCGACATTGACGCGGTTGGCCATCACTTCCGCCTCCGGCACCGGCGTGTGGCCGTGCACCACGATCTTCGGATAGAGGTCGGGGTGGTTGTGGAACACGTCGCGGATCCAGATCAGGTCCTGTGGGTTTTGCTTCTCCAGAGGATTACCCGGCCTGATGCCGGCATGGCAGAAGAAGAAGTCCCCGAAAGTCACGGAGAACGGCAGCGATCGCAGGAAGTCGATGTGGCTTTGCGGCACGGCCTCGACCAGGGCCTGATGTCCTTTGCGCACAGCCGATTCGGCCTTGCCGAACCACACGCTTGTGCCTTCACTGATCGCCACGCCGTAAGACTGTGCCGTCTGGATACCGCCGAACCGGATGAAAAGCCCTTCCGGGTCAGGGGTTTTGAGAAAATCGAGAAAACCGATGTCGTGGTTGCCGGCCAGCATCAAATTTCGGGGGTCGCGCCCTCGCGCTTCGATCAGGAAATCGATGACGCCCTTTGAGTCCGGCCCGCGGTCGACATAGTCGCCAAGATGGATGACGCGCCAGTCGGCAGGCGCCTCCTGCTCGATCTCGGCCCTGATGCGCCCATGCATGGCGGCCAACAGGTCGAGCCGGCCGTGGACGTCGCCGATCGCGTAAAGACGCACACCTTCCGGCCCATGCGCGTCGAGAAAATGGATGCCGGGTTCTGCCAATTTTTCGGTGTCTCCGTGGTCAGGCGGTCACGGGACTTAGCGCCGGAGCTGGTCTTTGCCCATGTCGGTGACAAGACGCTTTCCGCACAGCGCCAGAGTGATGTCCATCTCCTTGCGGATGATTTCCAACGCCTTGGTAACCCCTTCCTTGCCAAGCGCGCCCAGGCCGTAAAGAAATGGCCGGCCGATATAGGTTCCCTTGGCACCGAGGCAAAGTGCCTTCAGCACATCCTGGCCGGAGCGGATACCACCATCCATATGCACTTCGATCGTGTCGCCGACCGCGTCGGCAATCTCTTCCAGCACGCCGATCGACGACGACGCACCATCGAGCTGGCGCCCGCCATGATTGGAAACGATGATCGCGTCGGCGCCGGTCTTGGCCGCCATCAGCGCGTCCTCCTTGTCGAGAATGCCCTTGAGGATCAGCTTGCCGCCCCAGCGCTCCTTGATCCAGGCGACGTCCTTCCACGACAGATGCAGGTCGAACTGCTCCGTCGTCCACGATGCCAGCGAGGCCATGTTGCCGACGCCCTTGGCGTGGCCGACAATGTTGCGGAAGGTCCGCCGCTTCGTGCCGGCCATGGCGGCGCACCAGCGCGGGCGGATGGCCATGTCGACGATGTTCGTCAGCGTCAGCTTGGGTGGCGCCGAAAGCCCGTTGCGGATGTCCTTGTGGCGCTGACCGAGAATCTGCAGGTCGAGCGTCAGGACGAGCGCCGAGCATTTCGCCGCCTTTGCCCTGTCGATCAGGTTGAGCACGAAATCCTTGTCACGCAGCACATAGAGCTGAAACCAGAACGGCTTCGTGGTTACCGAGGCGACATCCTCGATCGAGCAGATGCTCATCGTCGACAAGGTAAACGGCACGCCGAATTCCTCCGCCGCCTGTGCCGCCAGCATCTCGCCATTGGCGTGCTGCATGCCGGTCATGCCGGTTGGCGCCAATGCCACCGGCATCGACACTTTTTCGCCGATCATCGTCGATGCCAGCGAACGGTTGTCCATGTCGACGAGGACGCGCTGGCGGAACTTGATCTTCTGGAAATCCTCTTCGTTGGCCCGATACGTGCTTTCGGTCCACGAACCGGAATCGGCATAGTCGAAGAACATCTTCGGCACGCGCCGGCGTGCGAGGTCCTTGAGGTCGGCGATGGTCAGGATCTGGCTCATGGGCTTCCCGTTTCGATAGCTAATAGCTAAGAGCGTTTGCGTGCAGGTTCGGTATCGGTGGCGTCAACGCGCTGTTTCAGCCTCAATCGCGAGACGCGCTGCCAGTCGCCGCTGCGCTCGGCCTCCGCCATCGATCGTTCGACATAGGTGATGTGGTCCATCGCCGCTTGCCGGGCGGTGGCAGGGTCGCCGGCCTTCACCGCCGCATGGATCGCCCGGTGCTGCGCCAGCAGGGCGTCGCGCGCGCCGGGCACGGTGAACACCAGCAGCCGGTTCTGGAACACGCCCTCCGACAACAGCCGGTAGCAGGAGCGCAGCGTGTGCAAAAGGATGATGTTGTGCGCGCATTCGCAGATCGCGTGGTGGAACTCGACATCGATCTCGGCCTCGTCGTCGAAGTCGCCGGTCCGGTGCGCATCGTCCATGCGTGCCATGATCTTGTCGAGCAGCGCCATGTCTTCCGGAGTGGCGCGACGTGCGGCATATTCAGCCGCGACCCCTTCGATCTCGCGGCGGTATTCCAGATAATCGGTCACTGCCTTGCGGTGCATCGAGATCAGGTCCGTCACCGGCTTGGTGAAGAGCTGGCCGATGACATCGGCGACATGCGTGCCGCCGCCGGGTCTTGTCGTTAAAAGGCCGCGTCCTTCCAGTGATTTCAGCGCATCACGCAGGATCGGCCGGGATACGTCGAACTGGCGTGCAAGCTCGCGCTCGCCCGGCAGCCGGTCGCCGGTGCGCAGCACGCCTTCGAGGATGAGGCTCTCGATCTGCTGCACCACCTCGTCGGCGGTGCGCGAATGCTCGATCCTGGAAAAAATGTCGCTCAACAGAATGCCTGGAAGGTGAACCGGTGCCGCAGAATAGAGCCTGCCTCGCCAACTGGTCAAATTATTTATCCAATTGACAAAAGCGGGCCAATTTTCCGCCCGATGCCCATCATCTTCGGCTAACTTTGCTGTTTGCGTGATCAGGCCATTGGCACTAGAGGGACGCGAGTGCAAGAGGGCTCAAGAAAACCCGGGGAACAAGCCGTGTCAGACGACCCGTCCGATCTCGAATTCCAGCCGCGCGCCAAGGGCAGCGTCATGGGCTTTCCTGCGCATGAGGGCCGGCCCGGCGCACTCGGCGAGGTTCATGCCCGGCCGCATCCGCTGATCGAAAAGCCACGCGTCCTGATGCAACTCGCCTTCATGACGGAGGGTGGCTCCGGCGTCGACCACGCGGTACTTTCCGAATTGTCGCGGCGCCTCGGCATCGCCGCGCCCGACCGCCAGGCCCGCCATCATGCCATGAAATGGGGCAAGGGCTCGCTGCGCTGGGAGCGGCACACCGAATTCTCGACCTATTTGTGGGAAGGGCCGCTTTCCGAGAACGGCAGGGCGCAGGAGGACTCACCCTTCGGCAACGGGTTTTCGCCGCCGGGAACCTGCATCTCCGGCATCAGGCTCGAAATCCGCAAATGGACGCAAGCGAGCGAGCAGCTGATAGCCGGTTTCGATCCGACCAGCCTGTGCTACTCGCTGGTCGAGCGCGGAAACGCCGCCATCGTCACCGATTTTCGCCAGGATGGCGATGGCTTGACGCGCATGCTGCTGCTCGATCGCGGCTTGACCCCGGCGCGTACCGGCGCGTTATCGCAGCGGCTTATCGACATCGAAACCTATCGGACGCTGGCCATGCTCGGCCTGCCGCTGGCGTTGACCTTGTCCGGCCGCGCCCGCCGCATCGAGGACCGGCTGGCGCAGACCACGCTGGAGATGAAGGTCGCCGGGACGCGCGACAGCCAGACCTTGCTGGCCGATCTGACCGAACTTGCGGCGGAGCTGGAGGCGGACGCGGCGTCGAGCCTTTACCGTTTCGGCGCCAGCCGCGCCTATGACGGCATCGTCGGCGAACGGCTGGAGGCGCTCGAGGAAGAGGCTGTGCCCGGTTATGACACATGGCGCGGGTTCCTGCAGCGCCGGGTGGCACCCGCAATGCGCACCTGCCGCTCGGTCGAGGAGCGGCAGGAAAATCTATCGCGAAAACTGACCCGCGCCACGACGCTGCTGCGCACCTGGGTCGATGTCGAGGTCGAGAAGCAGAACCGCGACCTGCTTGCCTCGATGAACAACCGCGCCCGCCTGCAACTGCGCCTGCAGCAGACCGTCGAGGGGCTCTCGGTCGCCGCAGTTTCCTATTATGTGGTCGGCCTTGTCGGCTATGTCGCCAAGGGTGCCTCGATCTTCGGCCATGCCTTCGCGCCGGAGATCATTACCGCTGCTTCGGTGCCTGTCGCCATCCTGCTGGTCTGGTGGGGCGTACGCCGCGTGCGCAAGATGCACTCCGAACCCGGCAAGCCGCCCGGCGAATAGATCTGCTCACCCTCCCCCTTGTGGGGAGGGTCGGCTCATGATCGCAGCGAAGCGAAGATCGTGA
>NZ_RZTF01000230.1:6036-10386 GCF_004023175.1 Mesorhizobium sp. M7A.F.Ca.MR.362.00.0.0 | reverse complement strand
CGCTTCGGCGACCTGGCCACGCCAGTCGAGCATCATGGCGTCGGCATAGCCCTTGGCCTCGGCGGCGTGCTTGGACATGGTGCAGATCATGTAGAGGCCGGCGGCCTTCGACCTGGAAGGCGCGGTGCGCGGGTCGGGCCGGCGCCATTCCGCCACATCGAGACGGATGCCTTTCAGCTTCTGCGCAGGATCGAAATAGCTCGGCCATTGCCAGATGGCGATGGCACAGTTGATGCGGTTGTTCTGCGCCGAGACGCCCATCTGCTCACTGCCGCGCCAGGCAATCGGCCGGACATAGGCGTCCTGGAAACCCTGCTTCTTGAGAAGCGTGGAAGAGGCGTCGTTGAGCTCGGCCACCGTATAGGGGATATTGAAACCGAGCAGGCGTGCCGATTCATGCAGGCGCTCGGTGTGTTCGTTGAGCTTGAAGATCTCACCGCCATAGGCGCGCTCTCCCTCGAAAACGGCGCTGGCGTAATGCAGCCCGTGCGTCAGCACATGGATCCTGGCGTCACCCCATTGGACGAATTCGCCGTTCATCCAGATGAAGCCATCGAGTTGATCGAAGGGAACGGATGCCATGGTAACCTCCCACGGGCGGCAGCCCGGATAGTTGTATCGTTGTGTGTTTCGTGTCGGCCGCCCAAAGCGGCTTTTATGGTGGAGCGTAAGCGGATAATTGCGCTCTGGCAAACTCAGGAAATTCCGGAAAAACCGGCTTCCCTTGCCTTTTCGTTCGCAATCCGCCCAAAAGCTTGTCAAAAATTACCATTGCAGGGAAATTACGTCAATAGTACTGACATAATCTCTCTTTCCCACGGAGAAATAATGACGGATCGAA
Source organism: Mesorhizobium sp. M7A.F.Ca.MR.362.00.0.0 (assembly GCF_004023175.1). Classification (NCBI taxonomy): domain Bacteria; kingdom Pseudomonadati; phylum Pseudomonadota; class Alphaproteobacteria; order Hyphomicrobiales; family Phyllobacteriaceae; genus Mesorhizobium; species Mesorhizobium sp. M7A.F.Ca.MR.362.00.0.0. Next base: position 9,545 of record NZ_RZTF01000230.1, on the reverse strand, counting down.
GCCCAGCCGCCGGAAAACCGATCAGGACCGCGATGTCGGTCGAGGACGGCATCGACTTCGCCATCATCGAGCTGCTCTTCTTCGCCTATCGCGACTTCACCTCCGATCCGGACCAGATCCTGGCCGACTACGGCTTCGGCCGGGCCCACCACCGGGTGCTGCATTTCGTCAACCGCAGGCCGGGCCTGACGGTCGCCGAACTGCTCGACGTGCTGAAGATCACCAAACAGAGCCTGGCCCGTGTGCTCAAGCAGTTGATCGACACCGACCATATCGTGCAGTTGCAAGGTCCGCGCGACCGCCGACAGCGCGAACTTTATCCGACCGCCAAAGGCCGTGCGCTGGCGCTGGCGCTGGCGCGGCCACAGTCGCGCCGCATCCATGCTGCATTGGGGGATTCCGGAGTAACCGAACGGACCTTGGTGGAACGGTTCCTCGAAGCGATGGTCAATCCGGAACTGAGGGCGCAGATCGACGTTGGGTCCGCAAAAATGTCAGGGAAAAGCCATGGAGAGCACTGAACGGGTCGATCACGCGGCCGCGCCGGACGACGACGCGCCGCATCTGCTTGTCGTCGACGACGACACCCGCATCCGCAATCTTCTCAAGCAGTATCTGACCGAAAACGGCTTTCGCGTCACCGTCGCCGGCAATGCCGGCGAAGCCAGGCGCAAGCTTGCCGGCCTCGACTTCGACCTTTTGGTGCTGGACGTCATGATGCCCGGTGAAACGGGCGTCGACCTGACCAAGTCGCTGCGAGCCGAAAAGAACGTACCGATCCTGATGCTGACGGCCCTGTCGGAGACCGACAGCCGCATCTCAGGGCTTGAGGCCGGCGCCGACGACTACCTGCCGAAGCCGTTCGATCCGCGCGAGCTGATCCTGCGCATCAACAACATCCTTCGCCGTGGTGGCCCGGCGACCACGCCCAAGGTCGAGCAGTTGGTCTTCGGCCCCTACACCTTCCAGATCGCCCGGCGCGAGTTGAAGCGTGGCGGCGAGGCGCTGAAGCTGACCGACCGCGAGCAGGAGATCCTGGCGATCTTCGCGGCAAGGGCCGGCGAGACGATACCCCGCCACGAGCTTGTCGGTGACGATTCGGAGGTCGGCGAGCGCACCATCGACGTCCAGATCAACCGGCTGCGCCGCAAGATCGAGCGCGATCCGTCCAACCCGGTCTGGCTGCAGACCGTGCGCGGTATTGGGTATCGGCTCAGCGTGGAATAGAATGCCGCCTGCGGCCTGCTGAGCGGCTGCGGGCAAGCGAAATGAGCGAATGGCAACCACGGAACTGGAACAGCCGGGCAATGGCGGCTTGAGCGTACGCGCCGCGCGGACGCTGAAGGCGGTGCCGCGCGCCTGGAACCGCTTCTGGCGCCTCGTCTCGCTGTATATGCCCAAGCGGCTCTATGCTCGCTCGCTGATCATCGTCATCGCGCCGATGATCCTGCTGCAATCGGTCGTCGCCTTCGTCTTCATGGAACGTCATTGGGCAACCGTGACGCAGCGCCTGTCGCAGGCCACCGTGCGCGACATCGCCGCCATCATCGACCTGATCGAAACCTATCCGCGCGATGCCGACTACACCAACATCATACGCATCGCCCAGGACCGCATGCAGTTGAAGGTCGACCTCTTGCCGCCCGACCCGCTGCCCGCGCCTGGCCCAAAACCGTTTTTCTCGATTTTGGATGATGTTCTCTCGTCGGAGATCACCCGCCAGATTAACCGCCCGTTCTGGATCGACACGGTCGGCAACTCCAACATCGTCGAGGTGCGCGTGCAGCTCGAGGGCAAGGTGCTGCGCGTCTTCGTGCGCCGCAGCCAGGCCTATGCCTCCAACACCCACATCTTCCTGATCTGGATGGTCGGCACCTCGCTGGTGCTCCTGATGATCGCCATTCCCTTCCTGCGCAACCAGATCCGGCCGATCCTGATGCTTGCCGAAGCCGCCGAAAGCTTCGGCAAGGGCCGGCCGATGCCGCGTGACTTCCGGCCGCGCGGCGCCGAGGAGGTTCGCCGCGCCGGCTTTGCCTTCATGCAGATGCGCGAGCGCATCGAGCGCCAGATCGAGCAGCGCACCGCCATGCTGACCGGTGTCAGCCATGACCTGCGAACCATCCTCACCCGCTTCAAGCTGCAGTTGGCGCTTTCCGGCGGCAAGGCCGAGACCAAGGCCGCGCTCGACCAGGACATCGACGACATGCAGTCGATGCTCGAAGGCTATCTCGCCTTTGCCCGCGGCGAGGCTTCGGAAGACGCCGGACGGTTCGATCTCGAGGCCTATTTCGAAAAGCTCGGCGAGGAAGCCAGGCTGCGCAAGCGCAAGCTGTCGACGACGCTTGCCGGAGACCCCGATGTGCATGTGCGGCCGAACGCCTTTGCCCGATTGATGTCCAACGTCATCGGCAACGCCTTCCGCTATGCCAAGACGGTGGAGGTCAACGCCACCCATGGCCGCGGCTCGCTGCTGGTCACCATCGACGACGATGGTCCGGGCATCCCCGCCGACCGGCGCGAAGACGTGTTCAAACCCTTCGTGCGGCTCGACGAGGCCCGCAACCTCGACGCCAGCGGCACCGGGCTCGGCCTGTCGATCGCCCGCGACATCGCCCGTTCCCATGGCGGCGACATCACCCTTGAAGACAGCCCGCTCGGCGGACTGCGCGCTATCATCAAGGTTCCCGCATAACCGGCACGATACCGAAAAGTGGAAACCGGCTTCATCCGCCCGTCATGAAACCATGATCAAGAACGCGCATGAAGCGCGCGACCTCAATTGATTCGGCCTTGCCGCCTCACTTCGACCCCGTGCCCGTCCGGGTGCGCTGGAGCGAAGCGAGAGCAGCGGGCTGGTCGCCGTTCCGGCATCGTCTCAAGGCAACCGTCGACCTTTCCTGCAAAGGGCCGCCATGCGCATATTGATGGTCACCGATGCCTGGCGGCCGCAGGTTAACGGCGTTGTCCACACGCTGGAGCGGCTCACCGAGACGCTGAAATCCTTCGATGTCGCCGTGGATTTCCTGACGCCGAACATCTTTCGCACCCTGCCCTTGCCGACCTATCCCGACATCAGGCTGGCGCTGACCACGCCCGGCCATGTCGCGCGCCTGATCGACGCAGGCAAGGCCGACCACATCCACATCGTCACCGAAGGGCCGCTCGGCATCATGGCGCGGCGCTATTGCCGCAATGCCGGCCGGCCGTTCACCACCAGCTATCACACGCGCTTCCCCGAATATCTCAGCGCACGGCTGCCAGTGCCGGAAAGCTGGGCCTATCGCTGGCTGCGCGATTTCCACAATTCCGGCCAAGGCACGCTGGTCGCCACCCAGTCGCTTGCCGACGACCTCTCGGCGCGCGGCTTCACCAAGCTGCGGCCGTGGACGCGCGGCGTCGACACCGACCATTTCCGGCCCGACAAGAAGAAGAATCTCGGCTTTCCCGGCCCTGTCTTCCTCTGCGTCGGCCGGGTCGCCATTGAAAAGAACCTCTCCGCCTTCCTCGAC
>NZ_RZTF01000230.1:0-6026 GCF_004023175.1 Mesorhizobium sp. M7A.F.Ca.MR.362.00.0.0 | reverse complement strand
TTCCTCGACCTCGACCTGCCGGGCAGCAAGGTGATCGTCGGCGAAGGCCCTGAGCTTGCCAGGCTGAAGGCAAAATATCCGCAAGCGCATTTCCTCGGCCATCGCCCCAACGACGAACTGGCCGAGATCTATGCCTCGGCCGATGTCTTCGTCTTCCCGAGCCGCACCGACACGTTCGGCAACGTCATCATCGAGGCATTGGCCAGCGGCACGCCGGTTGCCGCCTATCCGGTGACCGGGCCGATCGACATTGTCGGCGACGGCTTTGGCGGCGCGGTCTCCAACGATCTGCGCGAGGCCTCGCTTGCCGCGCTCAATGTAGACCGTGCCGAAGCACGCGAACGCGCCTTGCGCTACAGCTGGAAGGCTTGTGCAGAGATGTTCCTCGACACGGTCGAGGAAGCGCTGGGCACGACGCGCAAGCTGGCGGCCTAAAACAACCGCCCGCCATCCGGCACCTTGTGCTCGATCGCGCCGAGCACCACCGCGCCCTCTTCGTCGGGAAAGCCGAGCGTCAGCACTTCCGACATGAATGGACCGATCTGGCGCGGCGGGAAATTGACCACCGCGAACACCTGTCGGCCGATCAGCGTCTCCGGTGTATAATATTTGGTGATCTGCGCCGACGATTTCTTGATGCCGATGCCGGCGCCGAAATCGATCTTCAGCTTGAATGCGGGCTTGCGCGCCTCGGGAAACGGCTCGGCCTCGACGATCGTGCCGGCGCGGATGTCGACACGATCGAAATCGGCAAAACTGATTTCGGGCTTGCGCTCGCTGTTCGAACTCATCTTGGTTCTTGTCTGCCTTGCGGGGACTCAGGCGTTGCCGTAGGTCTCGAACAGCACGCCGGCCAGGGCGTCCTTGGCCGAGGTTCCCGACCAGACGACGAACTGGAACGCCTGGAAATAGCATTCGCAGGCTTCCAGCGCCGACGACAGCAACACTTCGACCTGCTGGCTCGACGGCTCGACCCCGCCGGCCAGCAGCAGCGACTGGCGGAACATGATCGCGCCCTCCTGCTCCCAGAGGTCGAAATGGCCAAACAGCATCTGCTCGTTGATCAGCGACAAGAGCCGCATCACTTCCAGCGCGCGGGTCTCCGGCACCTTGATGTCGAAGGCGCAGGCAAGGTGCAGCGCCTCGAAATCCTCCATCCACGAGAAGGAGACGTGATAGTCGGTCCAGCTTCCGGCAACCGAGATCGAAATCTCGTCGTCGCCGGCCCGCTCAAAGGACCAGTCGTTGTTGTGGGCCACCTGCTCGATAACATCCACCGGATGGATTTCGCGGGAGAATTCGAATTCGAGAAGTTCCATGGAATGCTTCCTGTCGTTCTGTACGAGCGCCGCCACACGCTCCGCGGGAGGGCACACACAACGAACAATCTTGTCTAGAACTCGGACGGCCAGGACTTTCTTCGCGCAAAGACTACCTTCTCGACGCAAAGACCCCAGACCGGACCCCACCGCCCGGTCGCACGACCCTGCTCCGAATCATGCAACAAATTCAGTCTATTGATCGGGAGTCGCGTGAACAGCCCAATTTTTCGCACTGCGTCATTCGCATGTGGAAAGCCGCTGTCACAAAGATTCATGCAATGCCGTTAAGCGATTCACGGCAAAGCGCTTTTCAGGATCGGGCTATGTGGAAAAGTTTAACGATTATTTTTTTGTGCGCGGCTTGGCCGCCGTCGCTGGTGTGGCGTCACCGGCCAGTTCGGCAAGCTTCGCCTCGAGCGCCTCGATGCGGGCGGCAAGGCGAGTGTTTTCTTCCCGCGCCTTGGCGGCCATCTCGCGCGCGGCTTCGAACTCTTCGCGCTGCACCACGTCCATGGTGTTGAGAATGCGTTCGGCCTGCCCCTTGAAGGCCGTCTCCACCTCCCGGCGCACGCCCTGGGCGGCGCCGGCGGCGTCGGTCATCAGCTTGGCGAATTCATCGAGAATGCGGTTCGGTCCGGTCGACATGGCAAATCCTCGCGCTTGCACAAATTGACGTAGTGGCGCTGCGCGTCGAATGCAAGCATGTTGCGCCGCGCTGCGGCATCAAGTCGAGGGCGCCCACCTTGCCTTGACCCTGCCAAAACCCTGCCGCATGGTCCGCGCGCAAACGCGTTTCGCAATGAGAGTTCCCCGTTGAACGAATATTTCCTGCTGCCGCTGGCCTCCTTGCCCTTCCCCAACATCAACCCGATCCTCATCCAGATCGGGCCGCTGGCGGTGCACTGGTATGGCGTCGGCTATATCGTCGGTATCCTGTTCGCCTGGTGGTATGCCAAGCGGCTTGCCAGCAATGCCAGGCTGTGGCCGAACGGCGTCCTGCCGATGAAGCCGGAGGATCTCGACGACTTCATCGTCTGGGCGGCCATCGGCGTCGTGCTCGGCGGCCGCACCGGCTATGTGCTGTTCTATGATCTGCCACGCTACATCGCCCACCCGCTCGATATCTTGGCGGTCTGGCAAGGCGGTATGTCGTTCCATGGCGGCCTGCTTGGCGTCATCCTCGCCATGACGCTGTTTTCCATCAAGCGCGGCATCCGCACCTGGTCGCTGTTTGACGTCGTGGCGGCCGGCGTGCCGGTCGGCCTTGGCCTGGTGCGCGTCGCCAACTTCATCAACTCCGAGCTGTGGGGGCGCCCAACCGACGTGCCCTGGGCTTTCGAATTCCCCAATGGCGGGCCGTTTGCCCGTCACCCGAGCCAGCTCTACGAGGCGCTTCTCGAAGGCGTGGTGCTGTTCCTCGTGCTGCGCATTCTCACCCATTCGCGCCTCAAGCTGAAGACGCCGCGCTTCGTCGGCGGCGCCTTCATCTGCGGCTACGGCCTGTCGCGCATTTTTGTCGAGTTCTTCCGCGAGCCCGACCAGCAGCTCGGCTACCTCCTCGGCACCAACTGGCTGACCATGGGCATGATCCTGTCGACGCCGATGGTGCTGGCCGGCATCTGGGCGATGCTGACCGCCAAGCCGGTGACGCAGCCGCAGCCGGCATGACACGGCTGAAGACCCGCATCGTCGACCTGATCGAGGCCCTGGGGCCGATACCGATCAACGAATACATGGCGATGTGCCTGTTCGACCCGGCGGACGGCTACTACACGACGCGCGAGCCTTTTGGTGCGGCCGGTGACTTCATCACCGCGCCGGAGATCAGCCAGATGTTCGGCGAATTGGTCGCCGTGTGGATGTACCAGGCGTGGCAGGCGAGCGGCCGGCCGCTGCCGGCCACCATCGCCGAGATCGGCCCCGGCCGCGGCACGCTGATGAAGGACATGCTGCGTACGCTGTCGCGGCTCGATCCTGATCTGGCCAGCGGCGCCACCTTCGCCATGATCGAGACCAGCCCGCGCCTGACCGAGGTGCAAAAGCAGACGCTTGGCGCCACACCCTTCGCGGTTGGCTGGCATGAAACCATCGAGACCTTGCCGCAGCAACCGCTGTTCATCGTCGGCAACGAACTGTTCGACGCCGTGCCCATCCGCCAGTTCCTCCGCGCCGGCGCCGGCTGGCGCGAGCGCGTGGTCGGCCTCGACGAGACCAACGACCTTTGCTTCTTCGCCGGCGCCGGCTCGGTCGACCCGACGCTGCTGCCCGCCGATGCCACCCAAGCGCCGCAAGGTTCGATCGCCGAAGTGGCGCCTGCCCGCACCGCGCTCATGGCAACGATCGCCGAGCGCATATCCAGGCATGGCGGCGCTGGCCTGTTTCTCGACTATGGCCATCTCCAGCCGGGTGTCGGGGACACGCTGCAGGCCTTGCGCAGCCACGATCACGAAGATGTGCTGGCCAATCCCGGTGAGGCCGACCTCACCTCCCATGTCGATTTCGCCGCCCTGGCCGCGATCGTGCGTGCACATCGCCTCGAAGCCCATCTGACGACACAGGGCGACTTCCTGCTCGGCATGGGCATCCTCGAGCGCGCCGGCCGGCTTGGCGCCGATGCCGGCCAGGCGGCGCGCGAAAGGATCGCCGGCGACGTCGAGCGCCTCGCAGGGCCGCAAGCCATGGGCGAGCTGTTCAAGGTGCTTGCGGTACTGCCTCGCGGCGTGGCGGTTCGGCCCTTCGCCGGGGCGGATTGACTTTTTACCGCCGCCCCTCCCAATCTCCCGTCCGCGCTTTGCAGCGCCTGTTCTCGACCAAGCACCTTCTTCTTGACGAAACCGCCCACACGGACAACAACGCCCGCATGCTGAATCAGACCAAACCGGATCCCGTTCGGTCGCCGCTGCTGGACAAGGCGCAGGCACAAGGCATCCGCCACGGCTATTTCACCCGCATCGGCGGTGTCTCCGGCGGCATCTACCAGGGCCTCAACATCGGCACCGGATCGAATGACGACCAGGCGCTGGTCGCAGAGAACCGCGGCCGCGTCGCCGCCTGGATGGGCGTGCCGGCGAACCATCTGTTGACCGCCTGGCAAATCCATTCGCCCGACGTCATCATCGCCAGGGAGCCCTTTGCCGGCGAGCGGCCCAAGGCAGACGCCATCGTCACCGACCGGCCGGGCATCGCCATCGGCGCTTCGACCGCCGATTGCGGTCCCGTGCTGTTCGCGGATGCTGAGGCGCGCATCATCGGCGCCGCGCATGCCGGCTGGAAAGGCGCGTTCACCGGCGTGCTCGAAAACACCATCCTGGCAATGGAAAGCCTCGGTGCCCGGCGTCAAAACATCGTCGCCGTGCTGGGCCCCTCCATCGGCCCTGATAACTACGAGGTCGGCCCGGAATTCGTCGCCCGCTTTGTCGATGCCGACGCCGAAAACATCCTCTATTTCGCGCCGTCCGCCAATGCCGGCCATGCCATGTTCGACCTCAACCGCTACACGGTTGACCGGCTGGCCGAGGCCGGCGTGACGGCTGAAGGCCTCGACCGCTGCACTTACGCCGAGGAAGGCCTGTTCTACTCCTACCGGCGCACCACGCATCGCAAGGAGCCCGATTACGGCCGGCAGGTTTCGGCAATCGTCTTGGAGAGGGAATAATGGCGCTGCATTTTGAACGATCTGAATTTGACGCGCGGCGCGACCGGCTGATCATCGAGATGGCCGAAAAAAAGCTTGATGCCATCCTGCTGTTCGCGCAGGAAAGCATGTACTGGCTGACCGGCTACGACACGTTCGGCTTCTGCTTCTTCCAGTGCCTGGTGGTGAAGGCCGACGGTTCGATGGTGCTGCTGACCCGCTCGGCCGACCTGCGCCAGGCGCGTCAGACCTCAATTATCGACAACATCGTCTTGTGGACGGACCGTAATGGCGCCAATCCGGCGGTAGACCTGCGCAATCTGCTCAACGAACTCGACCTGCTCGGAGCCCGCATCGGTGTCGAATACGACACCCATGGCCTGACCGCGTTCAATGGCCGACGGCTCGACGAACAGTTGCAGACCTTCGGCCAGATCGCCGATGCGTCCGGCATTGTCGGCCGCCTGCGCCTGTTCAAGAGCCCGGCCGAGATCGCCAAGGCCGAGAAGGCCGCCAATCTCTCCGACGATGCGCTCGACGCGGCGCTGCCGCTGATCAAGCAAGGCGGCGACGAAGCCCTGATCCTGGCCGCCATGCAGGGTGCGATCTTTGCCGGCGGCGGCGACTATCCGGCCAACGAATTCATCATCGGCTCCGGCGTCGATGCGCTGCTGTGCCGCTACAAGGCCGGCCGCCGCAAGCTCACCAAAAATGACCAGCTGACGCTCGAATGGGCCGGCGTCTTCAACCACTACCACGCACCGATGATGCGCACGGTGCTGACCGGCAAGGTGTCGAAGCGCCATCAGGAACTGTTCGACGCCGCCCGCGCGGCACTCCTGGCTGTCGAAAAGGCGATGACGCCGGGCAACAGCTTCGGCGACGTCTTCGATGCGCATGCCCGCACCATGGAGGCGCACGGCTTGACCAAGCACCGGCTGAACGCCTGCGGCTATTCGGTCGGCGCCCGCTTCACTCCGTCCTGGATGGACATGCCGATGTTCTACCAGGGCAATCCCGAACCGATCGCGCCCAACATGACGCTGTTCGCCCATATGATCATCATGGAC
>NZ_RZTF01000022.1:0-38813 GCF_004023175.1 Mesorhizobium sp. M7A.F.Ca.MR.362.00.0.0 | reverse complement strand
GGGCGATATGGGCCGGATCGGGCACGCTGACCAGCATCCTCTTCCCGCCGGAACAGCAGGCTCGCGCCGCCGCGCTGCAGATCGCCGCCATCGGCGTCATGCTCTGCGTCATACTGCTGATCCGGCCGAACGGCCTATTCGGCGACAGACCGCGGCGGTCCTGGTTAGGTAAGCGGGCGAAGGCGGCGACGGCCAGGAGCATTTCGCCGTCATGAATGCCACGGTTCGGCGGGAAACGCATGGCGCTTCGCTGTGGCATGCCGTCAGCCGCAACCGCCGCGAGCGGCCGGCGCTGCAGAGCGGGCTCGCTGTCGACCTGGCCATCGTCGGCGGTGGCTTTTCCGGTCTTTCCACCGCGCTGCACGCGGCGGGGAAAGGCCTTTCCGTCGCCGTTCTCGAAGCCGAATTCATCGCCTGGGGTGCGACCGGCAGGAATGCGGGCTTTGTCGTGCCGAACTTCGCCAAAATGGATCCAGTCGACATACTGGCCCATCTCGGACCGTCGCGCGGCGAAAGGCTGATCGATTTCGCCGCCGGCAGCGCCGGCCTGGTCTTCCGCCTGATCCGGCAGCACGGCATCGACTGCGACGCCGTGCAGAACGGATGGATCCAGCCGGCGCATTCGCCTGCCGCCTTCGAGAAGGTCAAGTCACGTGCCGGGCAATGGGCACAGCTTGGCCGGCCGGCAGTCACATTGGATCGGCAGGAAATCGAAGCCCTGACGGGCGTGCCGGGCTATGTCGGCGGCTGGATGGATCGTTGCGGCGGCGTGCTCAATCCGGTCGCCTATGCGCGCGGGCTTGCCGACGCTGCGGAGAAAGCAGGCGCGAAGATCTTCGAGCAGACGCGCGTCGCCTCGGTTGATCGCATAGCCGATGGCTGGATGCTGAAAACCCCATCTGGCTCAGTACGCGCCGGCAAGGTCCTGATCGCCACCAACGCCTATGGCTGGCCCTTCAATCCGTCATTGCAGCGAACCTATTTCCCGCTGAAAGTCTTCCAGATCGCGACAGCGCCATTGCCTCGTGAAGTACGCAGCCGGTTGCTTCCCGGCGGGCAAGGTGTCGGTGACACCAGACGCAATCTGTTCACCTTCCGCTTCGACGCCGAAAACCGGCTGATCAGCGGCGGCATGAACATCCTTGGCGCTGGTGCTGATACGCGCGTACCACAGACGATCTGGCGAAGGCTTGGGCGACATCTCGACCTGCCCGACCTGCCGCCGCTTGCCTACAGCTGGTCGGGAATGGCCGCGGTCGAACCGGATTTCCTGCCGCACCTGATCGACCTCGGCCCAGGCCTGATCGCCGGACGCGCCTGCAACGGCCGCGGCATCGCCATGACCACGGCGATGGGCAAGGTGCTGGCGGACTGGGCCTCTGGAACCGAGGCCCGCGACCTGCCGCTGCCCTCTGCGCCGCCGGCGCCAATCCCGTTCCATGCCTTGCTGCGGCACGCGCCCAACATGCTGCTCGGCTGGAGCATGCTGCGCGACCGGCTGGACGGGACGAGCTAGGCCGACGGCTACCTGGCAGCGTCAAGGTTTGCCGACAGCACGGCGGCCGCCATCGCGATGTCCTCTTCTATGAAGACCCGCACAGTGGGGCCGCTGCGCTGCTCCAGTGCGGCGACGATCTTGCGATGCGCGTCGTTGGAGTGCGGGATGTAGCGATCGGCCTGCATCAGCAGCTTGAGATAAGGCCCAACCCGCCCCCAGAGGTCGCGGATCATGTTCAAAAGGATCGGCGCGCCGGCATGCTGGTAGATGGCGAAGTGGAACGCCTCGTTCAACGAGAGATAGGCCCTGGCGTCGCCGGCCTCGATGGCACGCTGCATGCCGGCGAGCGTCGCCTGTATGTCAGCCAGTCCGCTTTCGCTCATCCTGGTCGCCGCCATCTCGCCCGCCAGTCCCTCGACGGCGATACGGATGCGCGTCAGTTCCTCGAAGGCAGGCGCGGACAGCAACGGCACGATGACCGAGCGGTTGTTCTGCATCTCGAGCAGTCGCTCGGCGACAAGCCGCTGCAGCGCCTCGCGGATTGGCGTGGTCGAGATGCCGAACGTCTCGGCGAGCTTGCGTATAACCAGCGTCTGCCCCGGGCTGAAGCCGCCTGAAATCAACTCCTGCTTGAGCGCGCCATAAGCGCGGTCATTCAGGGTTTGATGTTCGAGCTTCAGCATGCGATCGGCCCGATCACCAGTTCGACAGCGCGCGATCGAGCGTCTCGGCCAGTTGCTCGGCATTGTCCCTGGCAAACGGCAGTGGCGGCCTGATCTTCAGCACATTGCCGTGCGGACCGCAGGACGAGATCAGCACGCCGTCCTCGCGCATGGCTTCGACGACCGCCGATGTCTTGGTGGCGGCCAGCGCCTCGTCACCGTCCGCCGTCAGCTCGACACCGAAATAGAGGCCGTTGTGCCTGATATCGGCGACCGCGCCATGCCGGCTCTGCAGGGCGCGCAGCAGCTCAGCCGTATAGGCGCCGACATTGCGCGCATTCTCGATCAGTCCTTCACCTTCGATCACCTCCAGAACGGCGAGGCCGACGGCGGCAGCGACCGGATTGCCGCCAAAAGTGTTGAAGTAACCGGTGTTCGAGCCGAAGGAGGCGACAAGCTGCGGCCGCACCAGCACGGCACCCATCGGGTGCCCATCGCCGATCGGCTTGCCCATCGTGACGATGTCGGGCTCGACGCCGTAATTCGCGAAGCCCCACATGCCCTGGCCGAGCCGGCCGAAGCCAGACTGGACCTCATCGGCAATGACGATGCCGCCGGCCTTTTTTACATGGTCGGCCGCCTCGCGCATTACCGCCGCATCCGGAAAGAAGATGCCATCGCTGGAAAAGGCCGAGTCGAGAAGCAATGCGGCCGGCCGGATATTCTTTGCGCGCATATCTTCGATGGCGGCCGCGACATTTCTGGCGAAATCATGCGCGGCCCGACCATGGTCGCGGAACGTGTCCGGCGCTGCCACGGTGCGGTGCTGCGGGGGCACGCCCTTACCTCCGACCGCCGCCGGCGACAGTTGCGCCGTCGCGATGGTGGCGCCGTGATAGGCGAAGTCGGTGATGATCACGCCGGTGCCGCCGCTGGAATGCTGGGCGATGCGGATGGCGAGGTCGTTGGCCTCGCTGCCGGTGCAGGTGAACATGGCGTGGCCGAGATGGGCCGGAACGGTGCCGAGAAGTTTCTCCGCGTAGTCGAGGATGATCTCGCTGAGATAGCGCGTGTGTGTGTTGAGCGTGGCGGCCTGCGCTGACAGCGCCTCGACGACACGCGGATGGCAGTGTCCGACCGAGGCGACGTTGTTGTAGGCGTCGAGGAATCTGCGACCCTGGGCATCGTAGAGCCACACACCGCTGCCACGCACCAGATGGATCGGGTTGCGGTAGAAGGCGCGGTAAGTCGGCCCGAGCAGCCTGGCGCGGCGCTCGAGCAGCGCGCGCTCCGATGCAGCCGCGTCGGCATTTGAAGGATATGGCGAGGACTGGGACACGAGCATTTACTCCGGATTGGAACTGTCGAGAAAATAGCGGCGGGCATCGGTGGATGACAGACCATCCAGCTTTTCAAGCGAGGCCCAGACCTCGGTGGCGAGGCGCAGCACATAGTCGCGCTTGGCCGGGAAGCGCTCGGCCTGCCAACTGGCGATATTGACGATGAGCGCAAGGCGGGCACGGATCAGATTGAAGAGAATGCTGATCTCTTCCTCCTCGAGCGGCTGCACGGACTGATAGCCGGCGACGAAGCGCGCGGCCGGCGCCAGCGGATGGCCTTGCGCCGGCCAGCGATAGACGGCGCCGATGGCGAGGTCGCAGATCAGCGGCGAATGGATCATGTCGCCGAAATCGAGGATGCCGCTGACGATCTCCGGCCGCGACGCGTCCATCACCACATTGTAGGAGTTCATGTCGTTGTGAACGATCTGCGCGCGCAGGGTGGGAATGACCGGCGCCGCATGCTGCTCGAAGGAGTCGATCGCGCGCTCGACCATCGCCCGCCGGCTCGGATCACTGATATGCGCCATCATCGGCCGTGTCTTGGCGACCTTGCGGATGTCCCAGAGCAGGTCGTTGCCAGCGGCCGGGTGGAAGAAGCCGCGCAGCGCCCGGCCAAGGCGGGCGAGGAAGACGCCGAGATTGCGATCCTGCGCATCGGAAGTCGGCGAGCGCGACAGCAGCTGACCGGGCAGATAAGTCACCAGCCGGATGATGCGCGGCGCCGATCCACCAACACTGGCCGCAAATTGCGCTTCGCCTTCAAGGCTTTTGCGCACCGAGGGAACCGGCAAGGTGGGGTCGACTGCAAGGATGTGGTCGAGCGCCTTGTTCTGGAAATCGGTGAAGCCGGCCTCTTCCGCCGGATGGGAGATCTTTAGAACGAACTCACGCTCGCCGTCGGCCTGGATGTGGAAATTGTGGTCGCGTTCGCCAGGCAGCGGACGCGCGGTGCCGGTCAGCCCGTAGTGCCGGCGCAGGATGGCAAGCGCTTCGGCCGCCGAAACATCAGGCGCGTCCTCGGCGAGTGTTTCGCCGAACGCATCGGGGACGGCCGCATTCATGGCTTAGCCTCGATAGGTTCAAGCCCGCACCAGTCGGCGATGAACAGCGCGATGGTCTGGGTGACCTTGCGCACCGAGTCGAGATCGACCGCCTCGTCATAACCATGCGGCATGCGGCAGATCGGGCCATAGACGATCGCCGGCGTGTCGGCATAGAGGCCGAAGAAGCGCGCATCGGTGGTCGCCGAGGTGACGTGCTCCGTCAGCGGCTCGCCCCAGACGGCGGTGTGGCTGCGGCGCAGTACGGCTTCCATCTCGTCGGCACCCTCCAGCACATAGCCTTCGGCCATGAAGCCGTTGTAGGTGAGGCTCGGCGGACGATTGGCCAGGAACGGATCGGCACGCGCCGCTTCGGCGATACAGGCCTCGAGCTCGGCTCTCGCGTCTTCGAGCCTCTGGCCGGGATAGGTGGCGACGCGCATCTCGAAGACACATCGCGCCGGAACGCTCGATGTCCATTCGCCCCCTTCGATCTTGCCGAGATTGAAGCGGATCGGGTGCGGGTGATCATGGAAATGCTTGTCGTCGACCTTGCGCGCATTCCAGACGATTTCGAGCTGCTTCAGCGCCTGGATGATGACGAAGGCCTTTTCGATGGCATTGGCGCCGGCCGAGAATGCACCCGACGCGTGCTGCGGATCGCCGTCGACCTCGACCCGGAACCAGATCGGCCCGACCTGTGCCCGCATCAGCTTCGGCTCCAGCGGTTCGGGAATGAAGGCGGCGTCGGCGCGGTAGCCGCGCTGCAGGCAGGCAAGCGCACCATTGCCGGTGCACTCTTCCTCGACCACCGACTGCAGGTAAACGTTCGCGGCCGGCTGATAGCCAAGGCTGCGCAAGGCGGTCAGCGCATAGAGACAGGCGGACAGGCCGGCCTTCATGTCGCCGGCGCCGCGGCCCTGCATCCAGCCGTCCTGGACCACCGGATCGTAGGGATCGCGCACCCAGCGGTCGAGCGGTCCGGTCGGCACGACATCGATATGGCCGTTGAGGATCAGCGAGCGGCCGGTCGCGGTGCTCGGAGTGTGCGTGGCAACGACATTGAAGGCATCATCATAGGAAACCGCCACAGGTGAAAAACCGGGCAAGTCGCGAATCGCATCGACATCGACGCGCCACATGTCGACCGCGTAGCCATCCGCCTCGTAGGCGGACGCCATGAACGACTGCGCAGCGTGTTCCTCGCCACGATGGGATGGAAACCGCACGAGGTCTTGCAGAAACGCGACCTGTCGGGCGAAGCCGTCATCGACCGCGCTCAGAATGGCCTCATCCGCAATCCGCTCAGGCATCATATTTCACTTTCTTCTGGGTGGTGTATCATATCTCATATGCCATTCCTGTGAAATGCAAGAGGCGTACGCGCCAAACTTTCAGTCCAGGACTTGCCGTTCGATGCTGCCATGGTCTTGGGGAGTTGGCATCGGATGCAGCATGCCGATACTGCTATCTCTGGAAGACATGACGAGGAATGCGTTGATCACCGAAGACACGATGCCGGCCGAAATCACCGATCTCGCCATTGGCTACCATCGCCTGCCGGCGGGCAAGCTTGCCAATGCGGTGACGTGGATGGAGGCGCGCTCGCCGCAGCCCGATCTCGCGCACCCCTTGGCCATGACACGGATCACGACGCCCGACTGCGCTTCCTATCGGGCGATCTTCCTCGAGATCGGCGCGCCCTGGCTTTGGGACCGTGTTTCCGAAATGTCCGATGCCGAAATCACCGAGCATTTCGCCGACCCGCGCCAGCATCTCTACTACGGCCATGACGAGACCGGCGCCCATCTCGGTATGGTCGAATTCTTCGTCGCCGACAGCAGCGAGATCGAGATCATCTATTTTGGCCTGTTCCCGTTCCTGACCGGCAGGGGTTTCGGCAAACGGCTGATGGCCGGGGCACTGGACCTCGCATGGTGTCTCAACCCGAGCCGCATCTGGCTGCATACAAGCAGCTTCGATCATCACACTGTCATCGGGTTCTACAGTGCCTGCGGGTTCGTGCCCTTCGCGACCGGATTTGAGATCGTCGACGATCCCCGGATCAAGGGAACCTTGCCGCGCGATGCCGCACCGCAGATTCCGCTGATCGAAACGGAGTGGAGCAATGGCAAGGGAGCCGCGCTTTCCCCGGAAAAGCGACAAGTTGCGCGGACCTAGATGAGAACAGCCCCGCAATCCGTCAGCCAAGCGTCGCCGCACCATCGCCGATGGGTTCGCCGCGAGACCATCCTGTCGACGCTGGAGCGCCATATCGACACGCGCATCGTGCTGTTCGCCGCGCCCGCCGGCTTTGGTAAATCGACGACGATGGCGCAATGGGCCGCGGAAGTCGCGCGCCACGGTCGGCTGACCGCTTGGCTGTCTTGCGAAGCGACGGACAATGACGAGGGCGCCTTCCTGTCGCATCTGGTGGGCGCGCTGCGCCAACTGGTCCAGAGTCCGGCGGAACTCGATCTTGCCTTCCAGTCGAGCCCGATCCCCCAGCTCGATGTCGTGCTCTCGGCACTTGTGGCGGGTCTGGCGGCGCGCCAGGCCGACATCACCCTGTTCTTCGACGATTACCACGCCATCGAGGCGCCGGCGGTGAAGCGGTTCATGGAGCGTCTGACCCGGCAGGCGCCGGCAAACGTCGCCTTCGTCATCGGCTCGCGCAGCCTGCCCGACCTGCAGCTCGGCAAGCTCCGGGTGCTTGGCGACGTCTTCGAAATCGGCCCGGACGATCTGCGCTTCGCCTCGTCAGAAGCGGAAGCCTTCTTCAACGACAAGCTGGGCTTGAGCGTCAGCAGCGGTGCGGTGGAAACCCTGTGCTCGCGCACCGAAGGATGGGCCGCCGGCCTGCAACTGGCCTCGCTGTCGCTGAGTGCCGCACATGCACCCGAAACCGTCATCGGCAACTTCACCGGCGCCAACCGAAACGTCGCCGACTTCCTGATGGGCGAAGTGTTCCTGGAACTGCCGCCGGCAATCGCAAAATTCCTGCTCTACAGTTCGATCTTCGAACGCTTCAGTGCCGAGGCCTGCCGAGCGGTGATGCGGACGGCCGATGCCGAGGCGGCGATTACCGAGATCGAGACGCGCAACCTGTTCCTGGTGCCGCTCGACGAAGAACGGCGCTGGTTCCGCTACCATCATCTGTTCCGCGATTTCCTCAGCCGCGAAATGGAGCGGCGCGAACCGGAGATGATCGCGCCGCTGCATCTGGCGGCCGCCGAATGGTTCGGCGAACGCAGGATGCTGACAGAGGCGATCGGGCACGCGTTGGCCGCCGGCGACCATGCCCGCGCGGCGGTGTTCGTCGAGAACAATGCGCTCGACCTCATCGCCCAGTGCCAGCTCCTCTATGTGCGTCAGTTGCTTGCGCTGCTGCCGAGGACGCTGATTGACCAGCGCATCCGGCTGCAACTCGTCGTGCTGTGGCTGGCGGTGCACAGCAGCCAACCCGAGATTGCGCAGCAGACGCTTAGCAACGCGCGCAAGCTGGTCGAGGCCGGACCGGCCGACGGCAGTGACCCGGGCACCATGACCGGCACGACGATAAAGGCCGAGCTCGTGGTCCTCGCCGCTGCCGTGCACAGCACGCTGGAGCAGTTCGATCAGGCGCGCGACACAGCCCTTGCGGCCCTGCGCGTCATTGCGCCCGATGCCTGGTTCATGGAGGGCGCGACCGCCAACGTCATAGGCTACAACCTCTATGCGCTGGGCGACCTCGAAGGTGCCCGCGCCGCCATCGACGCGGCACGACGGGCGCACGAGCGAAGCGGCAGCCTGCTCGGCGTCACCATCGCCAATTGCTACATGGCCGTGATCGAGCGTTCGGCGGGCCGCCTGCCCGCCGCAGAGCGGCTGCTGCGCAACGCCATCATCGAGGCCAGGGCGCGGATCGGTGCAAACTCCTATGCCGAAGCCCTAGCCGGAACGCTGCTTGCCGAACTCGCCTACGAGACCAATGCGTCGGGCGAGGCGTTGACGCTGGTCGAGAATCTCGGACCGCAGATCGAAGGCGCGGCGGTCATCGTCTATCCCTTGGCCAGCGTGCCGACCTATGCCCGCGTGCTGCAGCTGACCGGCCGCACCGAAGCGGCACTGGATATGCTTGAGCGCATCTATCAACGCGTGCGCGGCACCGTCTATCGCCGCCTGGCATCGATGATCGTGCATGACCGCATACGTGTGCTGCTCGACCAGAACCGCAATGTCGAGGCGCGCGCGCTGCTGACCGAGCATCGCGGCGAAGGGACCGAGGCTTCGATGGCCATCACCACAGCCAACGAGTTCGAGTTCTTCGCCGAAGGCCGCCTGCTGACGGCCGAGAAATCCTATGCCGATGCCGCGCGGATTTTCGACGCGCTGCTGGAGCGCACGAGAGACAGCGGGCGCATGCGCCGCCATATATTGGCGCTGATCCTGGACGCCAAGGCTGCCAGCGCTGCCCACGACCAACGCGAGGCAGACCGCAATCTCCTCGAAGCACTACGTCTTGCCCAGCCGTCAGGCTTCATCCGTTCCTTCGTCGACGAGGGAAGGTCTGTCGTCGAAGGGTTGATGCGGCTGCGTGCGGCTCAGGCAAAGACCGATCCCGCGCTGTCAGCCTATGCAGCACGCATCATCGATGCCGCGCAGGCGATGCCCGTGGCGACGCGCAAGCTGGCCGCACCAGCCGCTGAGAAGGAACAGCTCACCCAGCGCGAGGCCGAACTGCTGCGCTATCTCGCCGAGGGCATGTCCAATCGCGATATCGCCCTTGCGCTGTCGGTGAGCGAAACCACGGTGAAGTGGCATCTGAAGAACATTTTCGGCAAGCTCGCGGTGACCAACCGGGTCCAGGCCGTGCGCGCCGCGCAAGGGTCCGCAGGCGCCCATACCCCTCCGAAAGGAGGGGCATAGACATCTGGCACAGCCCCTCTTTCGGGTCGGGCCACGTAATCGTTAGCCTGCTAGCGTCACCTGGTTTTCAGAGGACGCTGCGGATGGCGACAGGCTACGTTTTTCACGAACAGCTGATGTGGCACGACACCGGCCCCAGCGCCGACATGATGCCGCCCGGCCGTTTCGTGGAACCCGGCCGCCATCTGGAATCGCCCGGCTCGAAGCGCCGGCTGAACAATTTGATCCAGGTCAGCGGCCTGTCGCGCCATCTCGTCCCGATCATCCCCGAACCGGTCTCGGTCGAGGACCTGCTGCGCGTCCACACGCAACGCCATGTCGACGATATCCGCATGCTCAGCGAGCGGGGCTCCGGTTTCGCCGGGCCGCAGGCGCCGATCGGTCTCAACAGTTTCGATATCGCCCTGCTGTCGGCCGGCACCACCTATGCCGCCATGCGCGCCGTGCTGACAGGGCGCGTCGACAATGCCTATGCGCTGGCGCGGCCGCCGGGGCACCATGCCGAGCCCGACCAGGCGATGGGCAACTGCCTGTTCTCCAACATCGGCGTCGCTGTCCGCCGGCTGCAGCATGAAGGCCTGCTTGGCCGGGCCGCGGTGGTCGACTGGGATGTGCACCATGGCAACGGCACCGAGACGGTGTTCTATTCCGACCCGTCGGTGCTGACCATTTCCCTGCATCAGGACAATCTCTACCCGACCGGGCGCGGTGCGCTGGCCGACAACGGGAAAGATGCCGGCGAAGGCTACAACATGAACATACCTCTGCCGGGGGGCAGCGGCACCGGCGCCTATGAAGCGGCTTTCGACCGCGTCATCGCACCTGCGCTGCGCGCCTACAGACCGGACCTCGTCATCGTCGCTTCCGGCTTCGATGCGTCAGGCTTTGATCCGCTCGGCCGCATGATGCTCAACAGCGAATGCTTCAGGCGGCTCGCCGCGCGCATGGTGGCGTTGGCCGCGGAAACATCGCAAGGACGCCTGATCATGACCCATGAGGGCGGCTACTCCGAAGGTTATGTGCCGTTCTGCGGCCATGCCGTCATCGAGACGCTGGCCAATCACCGTACCGAAGTGGTCGATCCGCTGTCGGACCATATCGACGAGTGGGCTGGGCAGGATCTGCAGCCACACCAGGCTGCTGCGATCGATGCCGCGGAGGGGCTGCTCGCCGGCCTGCGCCAACGTCTCGCAAGCGCGGCCTGACGCGATGGATTTTCTCATCACCACGCTGCTCAACGCGCTGACGCTGATCAGCATCCTGATGCTGGTCGGGCTCGGGCTGGCGATCAGCTTCGGGCTGATGAACGTGACCAATTTGGCGCATGGCGAGTTCGTCACCGTCGGTGCTTTCGCGGTCTATTTCGTCCAGAGCATGGGCGGCTCGTTCTGGCTGGGATTGGCTGCGGCGCCCATCGCCGGCGCGGTGGTCGGCTGTATCCTCGAATTCGCCATCATCCGCCATCTCTATTCCAGGCCTGTCTCGACCGTGCTCGCCACCTGGGGCGTCAGCCTGATCCTGCAGCAAGGGCTGGAACTGACCTTCGGCCTCGGCGCCAAGCCGGTGACGCCGCCGATCGAGGGCACGCTCGATCTCGTCTTCACCGTCTATCCGGCCTACCGGCTGATCCTGATCGGCATCGCCATGCTGACCTTGCTCGGCGTCATCCTGCTGATCAGCCGGACGCCCTTCGGCCTCGATATCCGAACCGTCATCCAGAACCGCGAGATGGCCGAGGGCGTCGGCATCAACACGCGGCGTACCTACGCCATTGCCTTCACCTTCGGCGCGGCCATCGCCGGGCTTGCCGGCGGACTGGTCGCGCCACTGGCGATCGTGCTGCCGCAGATGGGGGTGAACTATCTCGCCAACGCCTTCTTCGTCGTCATCGTCGGTGGCGTCGGCTCGATTGGCGGCCTTGTCGCCGGCAGCGTCTTCGTCGGCGGGCTGACCAGCATCCTCAATTATCAGATCTCGCCGTCGCTGGCGCAGGCGATCGTGCTGCTGGCTGCTATCGTCGCTGTCCGTCTGCGGCCCAACGGTCTGTTCAACGGAGCGTCGCGATGATCGCCCGTGATCGCAACTGGCTGCTGATCTTCGCCACCTGCGTGGCGCTCGCGATCATCTATCCGTTCTTTGCCGGCGGCTATCAGCTGACGGTGATCCGCGACGCGCTGATCTTCGGCTTGTTCGCGGCGAGCCTCGACTTCTTCTGGGGCCGCACCGGAATCCTGTGTTTCGGCCACGCCGCCTTTTTCGGCATCGGCGGCTACATCATGGCGCTGGTCACACTCAATGATGCCATCCCCTTTGGAAGCTTACTCGGCATCATGGGTGCGGTGGCGGGTGCGGCCTTCGTCGCCGCCATCATCGGCTACTTCCTGTTCTTCGGCGGCATCCGTGGCAGCTATTTCACCATCGTCACGCTGGCCATGGGCGTCATCTGCCAGCAGGCCGCGGTCTCCTGGAGCTCGGTTACCGGCGGCGACAGCGGCCTGATCGGCATCCCGCCGATCGAGTTCGATCTTGGCGGGCTGCACGTCGATCTCAGCCAGGATCTGCCCAGCTACATCTTCGTCTCGGCCATCGTCGCCATGACGGTGCTGGCGCTCTGGTCGATCAGCCGTGGCCGCTGGGGCACGGTGCTGACCGCCATTCAAGACAATGAAATCCGGGCGGCCGCGCTCGGCCACAATGCGCCGTTGCGGCTGCTTGTCACTTTCGTCCTGTCGGCGGCGATCGCCGGCCTTGCCGGCGCCCTCTATGTCTGCATGGCAGGGCTGGTGGCACCCGATCTGTCCGGGCTGCTTCTGTCGACGGAAGTTATCGTCTGGGTGGCGGTCGGCGGACGCGGCACGCTGCTTGGGCCAGTACTGGGCGCCATCTTTATTCAGCGCGCGCAGCAGACGATCAGCAGCTTCAACCCGAGCCTGTGGCCCCTTCTCCTCGGCTGTGTCTTCGTCATCATCGTCTTCGTCCTGCCGGATGGCATCCTGTCGATCTACGCGCGGCTGAAAGGCCTGTTCAAGGGCAGGAGGCGCGCGCAATGAGCGACATCCTGCTGCAGGCTGAAAATGTCGGTATCCGCTTTGGCGGACTGCAGGCGCTGGAGGCTCTGAACCTCACCGTACGAGACAAGGAGCTTTGCTGCATCATCGGGCCGAACGGCGCTGGCAAGAGCACTTTCCTCAACGTGCTGACCGGCACGCTGCGTCCGACCAGCGGCAGCGTGCGCTTCCTCGGCCACGACATTGCCGGACTGCCGCTGCATCGCATCGCCCGGCTCGGCATCGCCCGCAAATTCCAGATTCCTTCGGTCTTCCCGAACCTCTCGGTGGAGGACAATCTGAAGGTCGCGCGCTGGGGCGCGCCTTCGCCAGTGCGCCCGGTTGGTGAACTCTTGGAACTGGTCGCGCTCGGTAACCGTGCCGCCACGCTGGCGGGCGAGCTCGCGCATGGCCAGAAGCAATGGCTGGAGATCGGGATGGCGTTGGCGATAGAGCCGCGCCTGCTGTTGCTCGATGAACCCACTGCCGGCATGACGCCGCAGGAGACGCTGGCGACGGCGCAGATGCTGCTGCGCCTCAAGGGCGAGTTCTCGATCGTTGCCGTCGAGCACGACATCCGCTTCGTGCGGGCGCTGAACTGCGAGACGTTGGTGCTGCATCAGGGACGCCGGCTGCGCAGCGGTCCTTTCCATGACATCGAGACCGACGAGATGGTCCGCGATGTCTATCTGGGGAGGCGCTGATCATGCTGCGGACACTTGCCGTCTCGGCCGGCTACGGCCTGCTCCCGGTGCTGAACGGCATCGACCTCAGTGTCGCGTCCGGCGAAGTCGTCGGCCTGC
Organism: Mesorhizobium sp. M7A.F.Ca.MR.362.00.0.0; assembly: GCF_004023175.1. Taxonomy (NCBI): domain Bacteria; kingdom Pseudomonadati; phylum Pseudomonadota; class Alphaproteobacteria; order Hyphomicrobiales; family Phyllobacteriaceae; genus Mesorhizobium; species Mesorhizobium sp. M7A.F.Ca.MR.362.00.0.0. The sequence continues at coordinate 25,512 of NZ_RZTF01000022.1, read as the reverse complement.
TTGGCCGCAACGGCGCAGGCAAGACGACGCTGCTGCGCGTCATCGCCGGCGGCTTGCGGGCAAGCGGCGGGGCAGTAGTTCTCGGAGACAAGGATCTCACCAACGCGCCGGCTTTCCGCCGTGCGCGCGCAGGCATCGCGCATGTGCCGCAGGGGCGCGGGATCTTCAACCAGCTGACGGTGCGGCAAAACCTGGAAGTCGGCACCCGCGCCGCCAAGGACCGTGGCGACGGCGGCATTCCGGCCGACATCTTCGGCTATTTTCCAATCCTGCGCGAACGCGAAGCGCAGGTCGCCGGCACGCTTTCGGGCGGCCAGCAGCAAATGCTGGCGATCGGTCGCGCGCTATGCGGCCTGCCGTCGGTGCTGCTGCTCGACGAACCCTCGGAAGGCATCCAGCCGAACATCGTGCAGTCGATCGCCGAACTGGTGCCGCGCATCGCCCGCGAGCGCGGCATCGCGATCATTCTTGTCGAGCAGAATCTAGATCTCGTTCTCAAGGCATCGGACCGCTGCCTGGTGATGGAGAAGGGCAGGATCGTCCACGAAGGTGCGCCTGAGACCCTCGCCGACGAGACCCTGCTGAAGGATCTGTTGGCCCTATAGAGCGCGCCTGAAGCGCGCCTGGGAGCTTGTTGACTTGTAAGGCGTGCATGGGGCGCGCCTGGGACTGGAAGGGAACACAACAATGATAAGCAGAAGAACTGTCTTGAAATCCGGCGGCGCCGCGGCCGCCTTCGCCATCGTCGGCGCGCCGTCGATCCTGCGCGCCGCCGACACCGTCAAGGTCGGCCTGTCGATCCCGATCACCGGGCTGCAGGCGATTCTCGGCGAGACGCTGCTCAATTGCTACAAGCTGGCCGCCGCCGAACTCAACGCCGCCAACGGCATTGGCGGACGCCAGGTCGAGCTCATCATCGAGGACAACCAGACCACGACCAAGGGCTCCATCGACAAGGCGCGCAAGCTCATCAACGAAGACAAGGTCGACGTGATCATGGGCACGATCATTTCGCCCGAGCGCAGCGCCACGCTGTCGGTCACCTCGAAGGCCAAGAAGCTGTTCTTCTACCCGACCAATTTCGAAGGCGGCGAATGCAACCGCTACTTCGTCGCCACCGGCCCGATCCCGATGCAGCAGGTCGACCCAATGATGCCATGGGTGGCCGAGAACCTCGGCAAGACGATCTATGTCATGGCTTCGGACTATGCCTGGCCGCAGAAGATGACCGAGGCGATCACGGCGGCCTATGAGAAGGCCGGCGGCAAGATCATCGGCGCCGACTACTATCCGTTCGGCACCACCGATTTCGGCCCGGCCTTCCAGAAGATCAAGTCACTGAAGCCCGATGTCGTCTGGTCGATGGTGGTCGGCAACGACGCCGTCACCCAGCTCAAGCAGTATCGCAGCTTCGACATCAAGCAGCCGCTGATCGCCCCGCTCGACGAGGTCTTCAACAAGGACGCGCTGCCGCCCGGCGTGGCGGCCGGCACCTATGCACCGCAACCCTACTGGATGGCGCTGGACAACCCGGTCAACAAGAAGTTCATCTCGAGCTTCCGCGAGAAATTCGGTCAGGAGAAGATGGTCAACGGCATCGGCGAGGCCGGCTATAACGGCCTGCATCTCTATGCGCTGGCCGCCGAGAAGGCTGGATCGTTGAAGGACGATGATGTGCTGGCGGCGCTGCCGTCGATCGAGTTCGACGCACCGCAAGGCAAGATCCGTGTCGACGCCACCAACAACCACACGCTGTGCCATTCCTATGTAGGCAAGGCGGCGGCCGACGGCATCGGCTACGAGATCGCTAAGGACTTCGGCACCATCGAGCCGGTGACGTCTTACTGCAAGGTGTAGGGTCTTCCGCCCAAGCAATCCTGACGGCGGCTTGTCGCTGCCGTCAGGGCGTCTGCGGCGCTGGCAGCCGCTCGCGCAGTTCGTCGACAAGCACCCTGGTGTTTTCGGAATAGTCGATGGGCACGACGACGAGATGCACGCCGCCGCCGGTGAAGGCCTGTTCCAGCACCGGCCGCAAGTCGGTGATCTCCGCAACCCTGGTCCCCTTGGCGCCATAGGCCTCGGCATACTTGACGAAATCGGGATTGCCGAAGGTCATGCCGAAATCCGGAAATTCGTCAACCGCCTGCTTCCAGCGGATCATGCCGTAGGCATGGTCTTCGAGCAGCAGGACGACGAGGTTGAGCTTGAGCCTGACGGCGGTTTCCAGTTCCTGGCTGTTCATCATGAACCCGCCATCGCCACAGATGGCCATGACACGGCGCTGCGGATAGAGTAGTGCCGCCATCATCGCCGACGGCAAGCCCGCGCCCATGGTGGCCAGCGCATTGTCGAGCAGGATCGTGTTTGCCATGCGCGTCCGGTAGTTGCGCGCAAACCAGATCTTGTACATGCCGTTGTCGAGGGCGAGAATCCCGTCGGCCGGCATCACGGCGCGCACGTCGTGCACGATGCGCTGCGGCGTGAAGCGATCTTCGGTGGCGCGCGCGGCGATCCGGCTCAGAATGCCTTCGCGCAGCGGCAGCAGGGCCTGCGCGTTGGGGATCTTGCCCTCGATGCGGTCGGCCAGCAGCGCCAGCGAAGGGCCGAGGTCGCCGACGATTTCGGCTTGCGGGAAATAGACCTGCTCGACATCGGCTGATTGGTAGCCAACATGAATGACCTTCGGCCCCTTCGCTCCCATGATGAAGGGCGGCTTCTCCACGGTGTCGTGACCGATGGTGATGATCAGATCGGCCTGCTCGATGGCCTCGTGCACATAGTCGCGCTCCGAAAGGGCTGCCGTTCCCATATAGAGCTCCGTGCCGCCGGGCACGGTTCCCTTGCCCATCTGCGTGGTGAAATAGGGAATTTGCGTCCGCAGCACGAACTGCGCGACATCGGGGGTCACGCGCGGTCGCGACGCCGCCGCGCCGAACATCAACAGCGGACGCCTGGCTTCCATGATCATAAGGGCGGCGCGATCAAGCGCGCCCGGGCTGGCCAGCGGCAGTTCGACGGGGTGCGTCGGCACCAGCGCGATCGGTTCACACTCGGCCGCCGCAATGTCTTCCGGCAGTTCAAGATGTACGGGGCCGGGACGCTCTTCCTGGGCGACACGGAAAGCTTCGCGCACCAGCGAGGGGATCATCTTCGGCGAGACGATCTGGCGCGACAGCTTGGTCAGCGGCTTCATCGCCGCGACGATATCGACGATCTGGAAGCGCGCCTGCCGGGATGACAGGATGCCCTTCTGGCCGGTGATCATGATCATCGGCATCGCGCCGAGCAGCGCATAGGCCGAACCGGTCGAAAGATTGAGCGCGCCTGGGCCAAGCGTGGTGATGCACACACCTGCCTTGCCGGTGAGCCTGCCATAGGTGGCGGCCATGAAAGCGGCTGCTTGCTCGTGGCGGGTCAGGATCAGCTGGATCGAGGAGCGGCGGATGGATTCGACGATATCGAGATTTTCTTCGCCGGGAATGCCGAAAATCCGTTCGACCCCTTCGTTCTCGAGGGCCGCGACGAACAAGTCCGAACCTTTGGTCATAAACTGTCTCTCCCGCAACATTCCGTCGGCCACCATCATATGGCATCGGAATGCGACGCCTCAAAGAGGCATCTTCGGCCACGGGTCAGAGCCGCGTGTTGCAGCTCGCCGCCTTCGGCGATGCGAAAAGTTCCTTCGGCGCAGACCACTGGCTGACGGTCGCGCCGCGCGTGCCGGTGATTAGCGAACGCAGTTCCGACAGATAGGTCTGCACGAAGAACGAGGTCTGGCTTTCCAGCGGCGTGTAGGGGCCTGGCCGGTAGGCACGGGACATAATGCCGTCGGCATTGTCCTCGGTGATCTTCTTGTCCTGCACCGTGGTGACGTCCCACATCCAGCTAATCGCATCGGCGTCGATGTCGTTATCGGCATCCTTGTCGACGAGCCAGGTCAGGATGACGTCTGTTTCCATGGCGTTGCGCGGTATCATCTGGAACAGCGTGACATAATCATTGGCAGCACTTGCAAACGACAGGCGTCCGAGGCGAAAGCCGCTTTCGCCGCCATCATAGGCGTGACGACCACCCATCAGGCACGAGAGCCCCTCGCCCGTATTGGACAGCGTGTTACGGCCGGAGCCGATCGGCTTGCGGTGCATGGCAAACGGCATCGTGTCGAGGTCGCCTGCTTGCCATGCGCCCTTGTGGAACTCGGCATCGCCGATGACGCTGTGCCAGGCCTCGATTTCGTTCTGCCACTCGACCGCCTTGTCGGCGTCGCGGGTCGCGGTCACTTTGACATGGCCGTTGACGCGGTAATATTCGGGATGAGCCGGCCGGCAGTGATAGCATTCGAGAAAGTTCTCGAGCACCAGCTTCCAGTTCGCCTTGGTCAGATAGTTCTTGCGTGCGACGATGCGTGCACGGTCGAGGCCGTTTTCGCGCAAGCCGCCCGTCAGTCCGTCCGCGACAGGCTGGATGTCGGGCAGCGAACTAGCATCGAGGCCGCAGAACACGAGGCCACCGAAACATTTCGAGGGCACGCGGTGCAATCCCAGCGCTTCCGGATCGACGCTTGTAGGTAGATCCTGCCGTGACTGCAGTTCGCCGGTCAGCCTGAACGACCAGGCATGGTAAGGGCAGACCAGAAGCTTGCCGCGACCATCCTTGGCGCAGAGCCGCGAGCCGCGATGGGTGCAGACATTGTAGTAGGCCGCGATGTCGTCCTCGGCGTCGCCGAAGCGCACGACGATAATCTCTTCGTCGAACAGCTGGCGCACGATGTAGCGGCCCTTTTCAGGCACCTCGCTGGCATGGGCGACAAGCATCCATTGGCGTGGGAACCACAAGTCCCGTTCCAGCGCGAAGATCGCCGGGTCGGCATAGAAGGCCTGTTCCAGCGACCAGTCCGGACGTTGCCGGTCGATCAGCCTGACGGTCTCGCTTCTGTCGATAGGCTGGCTGTTCGGTGTGTAGGCCTGCACGGCAAACACCTTTCTGCTCGCTGGCGCTAGGATGACGTTTCGATAGAGTGTGCGATGCGGAAAGGCTTGCGGCAAATACAGAAATGATAGACCTTCATATCGAAAAGGCATGAAGACAGGTTCGGATCGTGAAAACCCTCAAGACATCGCTTCCCCTGCTGAACGCCATGGTCGTCTTCGAGGCTGCCGCCAGGCATGGCGGGCTGACGCTGGCCGCGCAGGAGCTCAACATCGCCCAATCGGCGGTCAGCCGGCATGTCGCCAATCTCGAGCGTCAGCTGTCGGCCGAGCTGTTCACGCGCAAGGGCAACCGCGTCGCCGTCACCGGGGCCGGCAACACGCTGGCCGAAGCGATCCGCGAGGGTCTTGGCACCATCAGGCAAGCGGTCGATGATTTGACCGCGCACGACAGCGATACATTCGTGGTCGGCTGCAGCCACGACTTCGCGCAGGCATGGCTGATGCCGCGCTTCGGTCTCATCACATCGCAGGTTGCCGATGGCCGGGTGCTGCTGCAGACATCCACCGACTACAGGGATTTCGATCAGCCTGAAGTGGCATTGTCGATCCGTTTCGGCGAAGCCGGGCAATGGCCCGAATTCGTGACCGAAAAACTGCTCGACGGTGAATGGTACCCGGTCTGCGCGCCGGCGTTCCTGGCGCGTTATCCGGCGCTCGCCTCGGAAGACCCCGAGGCTTTCATGGCGGTGCCGCTGCTGCATCAGGTGACGCCGCCCGGCGCGATCGACAGTTGGCAATCATGGATCGGAACCGACCGGAAACTCGACGGACCTCGGTTCACCGGCTACATGTCGATGATACACGAAACCATCGCCGGGCGCGGCGCGGCACTCGCCTGGGCCGGGTTCGCCGACGAGCATCTGCGCCGCGGCCAGCTCGTCCGGCTGACGAAGACCTCGCGTCGCCACGCCGGCTCCTTCCACATCGTCATGAGGAAGAACGCCGGCCTGGTGGTCAGGGCGGTGGCGCAGGCGCTGCTCGATAGCGTCGGCGACAGCTGACAAGCCAGCGTCGGGGACAGCTGACAAGTCAGCGTCAGTGACAGCTGACAGATCAGGCCTCGCGGCCAAACCGCGACGCCTCATGACGCGCACCCCAGGCCGGCATGGCGGCCTCGATTTCGGCTTCCGACTTGAAGGCATCGGAGGCGTAGCGATCGACACGGAACCGCTCCGCGGAAACGAATGGGGTCTGCCCGAGGACCAGTTCGCAGGAGAGCCGGCCCAGCCCCGGTCCATGGGTGACGCCGCTCTCATTATCGCCGCCGACAACCACGATATTGTCGCTGCCGGGGATCTTGCCGACGATAAGGCCGTTGTCAGGCGTGTAGCACGGCACGCCTTGTGCCCAGCTCGCGATCGTCGAACCGCGTAGCGGCGGGAACACCGTCTGCAGCTCGGCAAGCTCCTGCTCGGAGGTCTCCTGCATCAGTTCGAGATTGTGCGGCTGGCCGGGCTCAATTTCGCTGTCATCCGTCTTGTACAGCGGCTTGTAGTGCCGGCCGGTTCCCCACATGACGGCGCCGAATGTCTCGCGCAGCCACAGCCGCAATTCGCGGCACTGGACCGTGGGAATGGTCGATGGCAGCCCACGATCGTCGGTGACGATGCGCGTTGCGACAACGCGCAGCAATGGCAACTGCCAGCCGAGGCCCGATATGACCTGGTTGTTCCAGGCGCCGGCGGCAACGATGACACTGTCAGCCTCAAGACTGCCCTGGTCGGTCTCGATCGTCACCCGGTCGCCGGCATCATGAACGGCCGTCACGCGTGTGTTGCTGCGGAATACGCCGCCCAGCTCGCCGATCTGGCCGGTCAGCACACCCATTGCCAGCTTGGTGTCGAGCTGGATGCCATGCGGATTGTAGGCCGCCGAATGGACCCGGGCCGGATCGATGAGGCCTTGCATCTTCTGGCCGATCTGCGCGGCGTTCAGGTCCTGCATTTCCGGCGGCGCATAGGGAGAGTCCAGCACCGGGCGGACGAAGCGTTCGCGCCCATCTTCGGTCAGCGCCATGATCAAGGTGCCGTTCGGCCGATAGCCGATCTCGACGCCGACCTCGTGCAGCCGGCGATAGAAATCGAGGCCATATTGCTGCAGTTGGAGGCCCTCTTCGCCAAGCGGGATCATGCCGGCGGACCAATGGGAGACGAAGCCAGCACCAGCGCTTGTGGTCGCGGCACCCGGCTGGCCGGCATCGATGACCGTCACTTGGCGCACGCCGGACCGCAGCAAATGGAAAGCCGCGCTGCAGCCGATAATGCCGCCGCCGATCACGGCGACATGCCTGCTATCGCTCCGGCCATGGCTTCCGTTTGAGCTCATCCTTGTTCTCCCTTTTGCCGATGGTCCGGTCGGAGCGACATGCAGCGACGGCGACCATACAGGCCCGTTCGGAGCTGTCTAGACACATGTGTCTGTGGCCTGATACTTGATGCGCACTGCATCTGGATCACACGTCCGGAACGCCGCTTGATCTGGCCTTCCGTTGTTGGTGTTGCCGAGAGAGCGAGGAAAAAAGTGAGCGTTTCGACTGCCGCCAAGGCCATTTTCGACAGTGAAATCATATGGGACGCGCATTCCGGCTTCATGCCGGATCCGGCTGCGGACCTGAACAATCTGCAGATCTGGCGCGACGCCGGCATCGACTATCTGTCAATCGATGTCGGCTTCGACCTGTTGCCCTGGGAGCAGACAGTGCGGACGCTCGCAAATTTCCGCCACTGGATCCTTGCCAATCCCGAGCACTACACGCTGGTCTCCTCGGTCGCGGAAATCCGCAAGGCCAAGCTCGAGGGCAAACTGGCGATCACCTTCGACATCGAGGGCATGAACGCACTCGACGGCCGCATCGAGATGGTGGAGTTCTATCACCATCTGGGCGTGCGCCAGATCCTGTTCGCCTATAACAGGAACAACCTCGCCGGCGGCGGTTGCCACGATGTCGAGACCAGCCTGACGGCGTTCGGCCGCGAGGTCATCGACGAGATGAACCGTCTCGGCATGTTCGTCGACGTCACCCACACCGGCTACCGCACCTCGATGGAGGTGATGGAATACTCGAACCGCCCTGTCATCTTCTCGCACTCCAACGCCAAGGCCCTGTGCGGCCATGGCCGCAACATCACCGACGAGCAGATAAAGGCCTGCGCGCGCACCGGCGGCATCGTCGCGATCGTCGGGCTCAATCGTTTCCTGGGAGAAGGGCGGACGGACTCGGACAGGCTGGCTGACCACATCGAATATCTCGTCGACCTGGCTGGCCCAAATCATGTCGGCATCGGGCTGGACTACGCCTTTCCGGTTGATGTCAAAGGCATCGACCGCATCATTTCCGACAACCCGCAATTCTGGCCCAAGAGCGAATATCCAGAGGGGGCGACTACCTACTCGGCTCCAGGTCAGATGCGCGAACTGACCGAGGTTCTTCTCCGCCGCGGACAGTCCGAGCAGACGGTGCGCGATGTCCTGGGTGGCAATTTCGTGCGCCTGGCGGCTGAAATCTGGAAGTGAAGGTAGCGGAGAGCGCGTCTCCGCTCCAGCTCTTGATCCAGGCCCCACCGAATGGCGGGCCAGGCCGCACCGTGTGCGCGATCACATTTCGCGCTTAGCCGCTTGCCCATGCCGACGCAGCGGCGGGGTCGGATCGGATATCAAGATTTCCCGCAAGATCGTCCGTATCCAAGATTCGGACATGCCGGCAAAATTTTCGCTAGACATAGATGTCTATTATTAGCAGTTTTAGCGGACCGGTACATTCGGCCCGGCTTGGAGAATGGCCCGCGGCCTGAAAAACAAGACAACGAAAACAGCAGAGGGGTAGAGCATGTCCATTCTAGCCGACACCAGGATTTCGCGCCGCAGCTTGCTCGCCGGAGCCGGCGCTTTCGGCCTCGCCTCAATGGTCAATCCAAAAGTTTCCTGGTCGAGCGACGGGCCGATCCTCAAGGTGCGATCCTACGCCGACATCCAGACGCTCGACCCTTGCTTCCGGCTGGCGGCGCCTGAAGGCGACATCACCAGCGTCATCTTCGCCGGCCTCGTCGTCACCACGCCGGGCGATAGCTGGAGCTGGCGGCCCATGGCGGCGGAAACGATCAAGCAGCTCGATCCGCTGACCGTCTCCTTCCAGCTGCGCGACAATATCGGCTTCACCGATGGCTACGGCCAGATGACGGCCGAAGACGTCAAGTTTTCGATCGAACGCATCGCCGATCCCGCCAACAAGAGCCCCTATTCCGGCGACTGGGCGACGCTCAAGGAGGTCGAGGTCAAGGACAAGCTGTCCGGCCTGATCCATCTGAAGCAGGCCTTCGCGCCGCTATGGACGTCGACCTTGCCGACGCCGTCCGGCACCATCCTGTCGAAGCGCGCCATCACCGAACTCGGTGGCAAGATGGGCGTCAAGCCGGTGGCCCAGTCGGGCCCCTACATCCTGAAGGAATGGCTGCCCAAGCAGCGCACCGTGCTGGTGCGCAATCCCGACTGGAAGTACGAGCAAGGCGCCTTCGCGGAAATCCACATCCATCCGATCGAGGACGAGAAGACCGCCGAACTCGGCTATGAGGCGGGTGACCTCGATTACACCTGGACCGCGGTCTCCTCGATCTCGCGCCTGAAGCAGACACCGCCGCCAAAGACGACCGTCGTCGAGAAGCCTTCGCTGGCCTTTGTCTGGCTCGGCATGAACCAGGATGTCGCTCCCTTCAACAATCCGAACATGCGCCGCGCGGTTCAGTACGCGGTGGATCGCAAGGCGGTGGTCGACGCAGCCTATTTCGGTGCGGCCGCCACGGCCACCGGCATCATCGCGCCCGGTCTGCCTGGCCATCGCGAGAAGAACCTCTTCGATTTCGATCCGGACCGCGCCCGCGACATGATCGCCAAGGAGGGGCTGGCCGGCACCACGATCACGCTCGACATCCTCAACAAGACCGAGCGGCTGACCGCGGCGCAGGTCGTGCAGTCGAACCTGCAGGATGTCGGTCTCACTGTGGAGATCAAGCAGAACGACAGCGGCACCTTCTGGACGCTTGGCGCCAAGGAAGGCGACTACTACAAGAAGCTGCAGATGATCATCAGCCGCTTCTCCATGCAGCCGGACCCGAGCTGGGCGACCGCTTGGTTCACGCGCGACCAGATCGGCGTCTGGAACTGGGAGCGTTTTTCCAGCGAGGAATTCGACAAGCTCAACGCTGAAGGCATGGTCGAACTCGATCCTGCAAAACGCGATGTCATCTACAAGAAGCTGCAGGACCTGATGGAGGAGAACGGCAATTACGTTTTCCTGACGCATGAGGTCACCGGCATCATGAATCGAGACACGCTTGTGGCCGGCCTGAAGCCGAACGGCGAACCCGTGTTCACCGACTTCAAACCGGCATGATATCGGCGGGCGGGGCTCGCCCCGGCCAAAGACCATCCGACAGGTACCGAAAATGATCCGCTACGCCCTCAAGCGTCTGTGGCTTGGCGCCATCATCATCAGCGTCGCCATGATGATGATGTTCGCCATGGTCTACCTCATTCCCGGAGACCCGGCCTCCGTCGCGCTGGGGCCACGCGCGACGCCGGAGATGAAGGAGGCGCTACGCGAGCGTATGGGCTTGGATCAACCTGTCTGGCGGCAATTCGTGAACTTCTACGGCTCTGCCTTGCATGGCGATCTCGGCACCGAGGTTCTGTCGAACCGGCCAGTTCTGGACGTGGTGATGGAACAGCTTCCGTTCACGCTGGCGCTGGTGGTCGGCGGCATCACGTGGTCGGTGGCGCTGGGCATCCCGCTTGGCTGCATCGCAGCGGTGCGGCGCGGCGGCTTTGTCGACCAGGTGATCGGGGTCCTGTCGGTGGCGATGATCGCCGTGCCATCCTTCGTCGTCGCCATCTATTCGCTGCTGGTGTTTGCGGTCGCCCTGCAATGGCTTCCGGCGATCGGCGCCGGCGAACCGGGCGACCTCGCCAGCCGGCTTCAGCACCTCATCCTGCCGTCTCTGGCGGTCGGCCTTGGCTGGATCGGCTATATCTCGCGCATGGTGCGGGCCTCGATGCTGGAGACGCTGGAGGCCAGCCATATCCGCACGGCGCGCGCCTTCGGCCTGACCGAGCACCGGATCGTCTACACCTATGCGCTGCGCATCGCCGTGCTGCCGACCATCACCTTGCTCGGCGTCGGCATCGGCCACATGCTGTCGTCTTCCGTTTTCGCCGAAATCGTCTTCGCCCGCCCCGGCATCGGCAAGCTGGTGTATGAGGCGATCTCGGTGCGCAACTACCCCATCGTCTCCGGAGCCGTGCTGGTCACCACGGTCTTCTTCGTCCTCGTCAACGTAGCGGCCGACATTCTGGTCGGCCTATTGGATCCCCGTGTCAGATCAAGTTTCAACTGAGCTGCCATCCCGCAGCTCCCGTCTCGGCATGATATGGCGCACCGTGCGCCGCATCATGCGCGAACCGCTGGGCGCCATCGGCCTGACGCTGGTGACGGTGGTGGTGCTGTCGGCGGTGTTCGCCAGCGGCCTGACCAGCTATGCGCCGAGCAAGATATCGCCGGCCGAACGTTTCGCTTCGCCTAGCCTCCTGCATCTGCTCGGCACCGACCATCTCGGCCGCGATCTTCTCACCCGGGTGCTCTATGGCGGGCGCGTCGCGCTTTTGATCGCGCTGGGCGCGACAGCGGTGTCGCTGGTTGTCGGCGTCGTGCTGGGGCTGATCGCAGGCTATGGGCCGCGCTGGCTCGACAATGTGCTGCTGCTGATCTTCGACGCGGTGAAGAGCTTTCCCACCGTTATGCTGGCGCTGACGCTGGTCACCCTGTTCGGCCCCTCGCTCTACGCGGTGGTGCTGGTGGTGATGCTGGTCAATGTGCCGGGCTATGCCCGCATCATCAGAACCCAGACGCTGGTGCTCAAATCAGCCGAACATGTCATGGCGGCGCGCTCGATGGGCGCCAGTGCGGGCCGCATCCTGCGCGTCCACATCCTGCCCAACATCATCGGCCCGATCCTGATCTTGATATCGATGGACATTCCCGTGGTGGTGGCGATCGAGGCCGGCATGAGCTTTCTCGGGCTCGGCGTGCGGCCGCCGACGCCGAGCTGGGGCGCGATCCTCAATGACGGCTTCGCCAACATTCGCGATTCCTACTGGATCGTGATTGCCGGCGGCCTGCCGATCGTGCTGACGACACTCGGTTTCACCTTCTTCGGCGAGACGCTGCGCGACCTCTTCGATCCCCGGCTGAAGGGGCGCTCATGACGGTTCTCGAGGTCAAGAATCTGAGCGTCGCCTTCCACACCGAGAGTGGGCCACTGGAGGCGCTGAAGCAGGTGAGCTTTTCCGTGCCGGCCAACCGCAGCGTCGGCGTGGTCGGCGAATCCGGCTGCGGGAAATCGACGCTCATCAACGCCATTCTCGGCCTGCTCGCCGACAATGGTGAAATCACATCGGGCGAGATCATCTTCGAGGGCGACAAGGACCTTGCCCGGCTCGACCCCACCGCGATGCGCGGCTTGCGCGGCCTCAGGATCGCCACCGTGTTCCAGGACCCGATGGGTGCGCTCAACCCGGTGCTTTCGGTGGGGCGCCAGATGCGCGACATCCAGTATCGCTCGAACCTGTCGAAGCGGGACAAGGATGCGCGCTCGGTCGCAATGCTGCGCAAGGTTCGCATTCCCGATCCGGAAAGCCGGCTGACGCAGTTTCCGCACGAGTTCTCCGGCGGCATGAAGCAGCGCATCGCCATCGCCATGGCGCTGATGATGGAACCGGCGCTGCTGATCGCCGACGAGCCGACGACTGCGCTCGATGCCACGCTGGAGGTGGCCACTATCGAACTGCTCAAGGATCTGCAGCGCGACATCGGCTGCTCGGTGCTGTTCATCTCGCATCATCTGGGCGTGATTGCCGAACTCTGCGACGAGATGATCGTGATGTATGCCGGTGAGGTGGTGGAGAGCGGCACGACCCGCGAGATATTCCACGACGCCCGACATCCCTACACGCAGAAGCTGCTGGCCTGCGATCCGGCCCGGCTGTCGCAGCGGGTTGCCCGCCTGCCGACCATCGCCGGGACCTTGCCGGACCTGCGCCGCCGCCCGAGCGGCTGCGTCTTCCAGCCGCGCTGCGATCGCGCCGACGCCCAATGCCTGACGACGCCTCCCAGCGCAATCCTCGGTGGGTCTCACATCGCCCGCTGCTGGCATGCGGACATTCCCTTGGGAGCGATGAACGCATGAGCTCCGACGACCTGCTCCGTGTCAGCGATTTGCGAGTCTCGTTCCGGGTTGGCGGCCTGTCCGCCAGACTTGCCGGGCGAGCCACCGAGATCGAAGCGGTGTCCGGTGTCAGCTTCACGCTTCAACGAGGCAGCACCTTCGCGCTGGTCGGCGAATCCGGCTCGGGCAAGACGACGCTGGCGCGCACGCTCAACGGTCTTCAGCCGGTGAAAGCGGGCACGATCCTGTTTGAAGGGCAGGAACTGCAAGGCCTGTCCAACGCCGCCATGAAACCGGTGCGGCGGCGCATGCCGATGATGTTCCAGGATCCGGTCGGATCGCTGTCACCACGGCTCAGCGTGCGGTCGCTGCTCTCGGAGCCTTTCGTCATCCACGGACTGTCGGATCGCGATCTCAACGCCGAAGTCACACGACTTCTTGCACTGGTCGGGCTGCCGCGCGATTTCGCTGACCGCTACCCGCACCAGCTTTCCGGCGGCCAGGCGCGCCGCGTCGGTGTGGCGCGGGCGATCGCGCTGGACCCGGTTCTGGTCGTCGCCGACGAGCCGACAGCCGGCCTCGACGTCTCGGTGCAGGGAGAGGTGCTGAACCTGCTCAACGACCTGCGTGACCGCATGGGCCTGTCGATGCTGATCATCACCCACAATCTGCATGTCGTGCGCCAGATCGCCGACCGCATGGCGGTGATGTATCTCGGACGCTTCATCGAACAGGGCGAAACCGAAGCGATCTTCCGCGCGCCGCATCATCCCTATACGGCGGCCCTTCTCTCGGCCAATCCAGAGCCCGATCCCGACAGGGTGCATCAGCGCATCACGCTGCCGGCTGACGTTCCGTCCTTGTTGGCGCGCCCTTCAGGCTGCGAATTTCACACACGCTGTCCGCAGGCCCAGGGCCGCTGCGCGGTGGATGTCCCCGTCCCGGTCGCAGTTGGCGACAGCCGCCTGACCTGCCATTTCCCGCTGAACACATAAGGATCGCCACCGGCGCAAGTGTCGGCCGGGGCGTTGAGAGGAGCCGCCATGCAAGATATCCGCGTCGTCACCGATTTCCCGCGCAAAGTCCGCGAGATCGAGAATTTGTGGATTCCGATGCCGGACGGCGTCAAGCTGGCCGCACGCATCTGGTTGCCGGAAGACGCGGAGGCCGATCCGGTGCCGGCGATCCTCGAATATCTGCCATATCGCAAGCGCGATGGAACGGTGGAGCGCGATGCGCTGACGCATCCCTATTTCGCCGGTCACGGCTATGCCGGCGTGCGGGTCGATATGCGCGGCTCGGGCGACAGCGAGGGGCTGTGCAAGGGTGAATATCTGAAGCAGGAGCAGGACGATTGCCTGGCGGTGATCGAATGGCTGGCCCGGCAATCCTGGTGCTCGGGTAGTGTCGGCATGATCGGCATCAGCTGGGGCGGCTTCAACGGGCTGCAGGTCGCCGCCCGCCGCCCGCCGGCGCTGAAAGCCGTCGTCTCGCTGTGCTCGACCGACGACCGCTACAACGACGACGTGCATTATCTCGGCGGCGCGATGATGTGCGACAATCTGATGTGGGGAACCACCGCCTGGGCCATCGCCATGACGCCACCGGATCCGCTCATCGTCGGCGACCGCTGGCGCGATCTCTGGGAGCAACGGCTGAACGGCAACGGCATCTGGATGCAGGACTGGTTCGAACACCAGCGCCGCGATGATTTCTACAAGCACGGTTCGATCTGCGAGGATTATGCCGATGTCGGGATCCCGGTCTATGCCGTCGGCGGCTGGGCCGACGGCTATCCCAATCCGATCTTCCGGATGCTGGAAAAACTGAGCGGTCCTCGCAAGGGCCTGATCGGACCCTGGGGCCACAAATATCCGCACTTCGCCATGCCCGGACCGCGTATCGGCTTCCTGCAGGAGTGCCTGCGCTGGTGGGATCAATATCTCAAGGGCATCGACACCGGCATTGCCGACGAGCCGATGCTGCGCGCCTGGATCCAGGATCCCGCACGGCCGGCGGCGATCTATGACGAGCGGCCCGGCCGCTGGGTGGCGGAACCGGCGTGGCCGGGACCCGGCGTCGGCGAAAAGGTGCTGAACCTTGCGCCGCATGTGCTGAGCGAAGCCAAGGGCGCAAACGCGATCCTGGAGGTTTCATCGCCACAGACGGCCGGCCTGTCGTCCGGCGCCTGGTGCGGCTATGGCGTGATGCCGACCTTGCCGGTCGACCAGCGCATGGAAGAAGGCAATGCCCTGATCTTCGAGACGGCGCCGTTGACCGAAGCGGTCGAGATCCTTGGCTTCCCCGAATTCGAGGTCAAGCTCTCCTCCGACAAGCCCGTCGCCCTTCTGTCCGCCACGCTGTCGCAGGTATTTCCTGAAGGTGCCGCCTCGCGTATCAGCTACGGCATCCTCAATCTGAGCCATCGCAACGATGATCTGGACATCGAGCCGATGGTGCCTGGCCAGGCGGAAACGGTGCGCATCAAGCTGCGCTGCTGCGGGCAACGTTTCGAGGTCGGCGAGCGTATCCGGCTGGCGCTGGCGACATCGCATTGGCCGATCGTCTTCCCGACGGCCGAGCAGGCGACGTTGTCGATCCATTGCGGCGACAGCCGGCTGATCCTGCCGGTGCGCGCGCAGCAGAAGCTGGACGACACACTGGGGGTTTTCCTGACTCCGGAAAGCGCCGCGCCGATGGAGCAGGAGGTGCTGGCCAAGGGCGACGGCTTCCAGCGCTCGGTGTCGACGGACCAGGTCACCGGCGAGACCGTCTACCAGGTCGTCAATGATGGCGGCACGGTGCGGCATCCACATACGCAGATGACCGTTGCGGCGAGGCATGTCGACCGGTTCACCATCCACCCCGACGATCCGAACTCGGCGGTCGGCACCTGCAAATGGGACAAGTCCTATGGTCGCGGCGACTGGCAGGTGCGCCTTTCAGTGAAGGCGACGGTGCGCGCGCTGCGCGACGTCTGGCGGATCGAGACCCACATCACCGCCCATGATGGCGATGAGCTGATCGTCGACCGCAACGAGGTCAAGGAGTATCCGCGCGATCTCAACTGAGAGCGACTGCGACGCTGCGGTTAGGCCATCGACTTCGGTAAGGCAGCCGCCAGCGCATCGACGGCCAGCCGCACCTTCAGCGGTAGATGCGGCGTCTGCAGCCAAAGGGCGTAGCAGTCGTAGAGATATCTCGGCTGATCCGGCAACAGCGCCAGCAGAACGCCGGCTTCAATGCGCTCGCGCACCAGCCACCAGGGCAACCAGGCAAGGCCCATGCCGTCGGCAGCCGCGTCAGCGATGGCATCGAGATCGTCGAGCCGCAGACGGCCGGTCGGTATGATCTCCTGCACCGGTTGCCCCTCTCGCGCAAATAGCCAGGGCTGAATGATCTGGCCGAGCCGGCGGTAGACAATTGCCTGATGGTCGGCGAGATCCTCGATCTGTCGCGGTTCGCCATGAATTCTAAGATAGGAAGGTGCGGCGCAGACGACCATGTCCTGGCGCGCGACGCGGCGTGCGATCACCCCCGCTTTGTCGCCCAGAGCACCGGTCCGAATGGCGAGATCGTAGCCATCCTCGGCAAGATCGGCGAAGCGATCGCTGAGAGATAGATCGAGTTCCAGCATCGGATATTGCCGGGCGAGTTTCAGCAGCACGGGCGTCACGCAGTGGCGACCGAAATGCGCCGGCATGGTGACGCGCAGTTTTCCGCGTGGCTCCGAAAACTGGTCGGCGGCGAGCGCATCTGCGGCGTCGGCCTCGGCCAGCACCACCCGACAGCGTTCATAGTAAGCGCGGCCGAAATCGGTCAGGTTCTGCCGGCGTGTGGTCCGGTTGAGCAGGCGAACGCCAAGCCGTTCTTCGAGAGACCGGACATGCTTGCCAACCATCGGTCCCGAGACGTCCAGGGCGACCGCTGCTGCCGCGAACGAGCCGAGATCGACGGCCTTGACGAACACAGCCATGCTTTCGAGCCGATCCATATTCGGAACTCCTGGTTTCTACTGTTCTTCTCTTACAGCCATTTATCCCCAGGCAGCCTAGCTGCATAGCTCATTCGGTCCAGTTGATTTGGAGTATCCCGAATGACACGTGTGGTTCGCTTTCACCAGCATGGCGGCCCTGAGGTTCTGCGCATCGAGGATGCCGAGCTTCCCCCACCGGGTCCGGGCGAAGTTCAAATCCGCGTCAAGGCGCTCGGCCTCAACCGCGCCGAGGCGCTGCTGCGCGCGGGTGCCTATATCGAGACGCCGACGCTGCCCTCCGGGCTTGGCCTCGAGGCGGCGGGTGTTATCGAGGCTATAGGCGACGGCGTGAAGGATTTCGCGCCGGGCGACAGCGTCAGTGTCATCCCGCCGCAATCGATGATCCGCTGGCCGGCCTATGGCGAGCTTGCCACTTATCCCGCGGAACTTATCGTCAAGCACCCGCCGTCGCTCGACTGGCAAACGGCAGCGGCGGTCTGGATGCAGTACCTCACCGCCTATGGCGCGCTGATCGATATCGCCGGGCTGCACAGCGGAGACCACGTGGTGATCACCGCGGCGTCGAGCAGTGTCGGGCTTGCCGCGATCCAGATCGCCAACAGTGTGGGCGCGACGACGATTGCGGTGACGCGAACATCGGCGAAGATGCGGGCGCTGCTCGAGGCCGGTGCGGCCGAAGTCGTGGCCTCGACGGAGGAAGATCTGGCGGCGCGGTTGAACCAGATCGCCGGGCCGCGAGGCGTGCGCGTCGTGTTCGATGCGGTCGGCGGCCCGATCTTCGAGCCGCTGACGGCGGCCATGTCGCATAGCGGCATCCTCATCGAATATGGCGGACTGAGCCACGCGCCGACACCGTTTCCGCTATTCGCCGTGCTGGCCAAGACGCTGACGCTGCGCGGCTATCTCGTCCACGAGATCACCGGCAACCCGGCGAAACTGGAGGCCGCCAAGGCTTTCATCCTCGCAGGACTCGAGACCGGGACTCTAAAGCCGATCATCGATAGGACCTTCGCGTTCGACCAAATCGTCGAGGCGCATCGCCACCTGGAGTCGAACGAGCAGTTCGGCAAGATCGTGGTGACGATCTGAAATCGTGGTGACGATCTGAAATCGTGGTGACGATTTGAAATCGTGGTCACGGTCTGAGCAGAGATGGCGAACAAATCACTCTTGCGGGCAATATCGCCCCTTGAAGGCGCGGCGCTGCATTCCTAATTGTCCCCTGCGGGCCGGGCCCCTCTGACTGTCGCTTTTGGCGACTGTGATGTCGGACCGCTGTAACGGGCCCGTTTTCATCCTTTTCGGTCGAGCGGGTTCCTTCTTTTTTGGTTTGGAGCGCCGTATGACATCTCCTTCTCTCCTTGGCATGACTTGCCCCTCCTGCCGCGTTGCGCTCGTGATGAGCGAACGCCAGGGTATCGAAATCGACTACTGTCCGCAGTGCCGCGGCGTCTGGCTTGATCGGGGAGAACTCGACAAGATCATCGAGCGTTCCGGCAGGGAAGCGGCGCCCGCGCCGCAGCCACAGCCGGCAGCGTTCTCCCAGCCGCAACACGGCCAGGGCCGCGACGACGATTATTCCCGCTCCCACGGCCACCGCTATCCAAAGCGGAAGAAATCATTTTTCGAAGAGTTGTTCGATTGACCGTATAACGCCGGCACCCGGCGACGGCTGAAAATTTCCGAAACCGCAGAGACAAAGGTTCATCTCCGATGACTTCCCGTACAAGCCGATTTGCAGCCCTCTTTGCAGGACTGTTCCTGGCGTTTTCGATGGTCGCGATAGACCATGCCGAGGCGCGCCGCGGCGGCAGTTTCGGCAGTCGTGGCATGCGCACGTTCCAATCGGCACCGCCGACCAGGACCGCACCGGCCCCGACCGCTCCAGTCGAGCGTTCGATGACGCCCAACACCGGTGTGAACAACGCGGCCCGGCAGCCGCAGGCAGGCCCGCAGAGGCCCGGCTTCATGAGCGGTTTCGGTGGAACGATGATGCGGGGCCTGCTGCTCGGCGGCCTGATCGGCCTGCTCGTCGGCCAAGGCTTCGGCGGCTTGGCCGGCATGTTCGGTTTCCTGCTTCAGGCCCTGCTCATCGGTGGCGCGATCATGCTGGCTATCCGCTTCTTCCGCTCGCAATCGGCGCGTGGTCCTGCGCCAGCGCTCGCCGGTGCCGGCAATGCCCAGGCTTCGAGATTTGAGAACCGCGCAACGGCAGGGCAGCAGACTGCAGGCTCCTTCACAATTCCCGGCTTTGGCGGTGGTTCGGGCGGAAGCTCTCCGGCCATCGGTTCTGATGAGATCACGCTGGCTCAGACCGACCTCGACGCATTCCAGCAGCTGTTGACCGATGTCCAGGAAGCATTCGGGCGCGAAGACCATGCCGCTCTGCGCCGGGCTGTTACCCCCGAAATGGTATCCTATCTGTCGGAAGAGCTGGCCGACAATGCCCAGAAAGGTCTCAGGAACGAGGTAACGGACATCACGTTGCTGCAGGCCGACGTCGCTGAAAGCTGGCGTGAGGATGAGCGCGACTACGCCACGGCCGCATTGCGCTACGAGTCTCGTGACGTGACGCGCGAACGGGCCAGCGGCAAGGTCGTCGCGGGCGACGATGATCATCCGACAGAGACGACCGAGCTGTGGACATTCGTGCGTGAGAATGGCTCGAACTGGAAGCTCTCGGCAATACAACAGGCTTGAGCCCAGGGCGATTTTGTCCAAGGCTTCACAGTTGTCGGCGTTCAACGCACGATCTTGACGCACATCGGCGTGCCGATCTCGATGGCGCGCCCGGTGTCGCTGAGTATGCCGGTCTCGGCGTCGCGAGCGAAGATCGAGATGCGGTCGGCGTTCTGGTTGGCGGAAAACAGATGGCCGCCTGACGGCGTCAGCGCCAGATTGCGCGGCGTCGCGCCACCACAAGAGATATAGCCGACGAGGCTCAGCGAACCCGTCTGCTGGTCGACCGCCATGATGACGACGCTGTCATGGCCACGGTTGGAGCCGTAGACAAAACGGCCATCCGGCGAGATCTGGATGTCGGCGCAATGGTTGCTGTCGCGCGCCTCGGCCGGCACCGCCGGCTTGGCGTCGATGAGCGTGAGCTTGCCCGAGGCTTCGTCCAGCGCCATCGCCACGATGGTCGAATCCAGCTCGTTCATAACGAAGACGAAGCGTCCGTTCGGATGCAGTGCGAGGTGGCGTGGACCGGCGCCCGCCGGCAAAGCGGATTCCGCAAGCTTGGTCAGGTTGCCATCGTGCTCGATCCGGTAGGACACCAGCCGGTCGATGCCGAGATCGGCGACGATGGCTGTCCCGCCGGCAATGGTTTCGGTAATACTGTGGGCGTGCGAGCGTTCCTGTCGTGCCGCATTCGGGCCGGTGCCGGAATGCGAGACGCTGGCCAGCGGGGCCGTCAGCGCGCCGTCCTTTTCGAAACCATAAACCGCCACGGCGCGGTCCGGGCCGCCCCCGCCCATGCCGTAATTGGCGACCAGCAGTTTTGTCCCGTCGCGGGTGATGGTGTTGTGGGCGGTGATGCTGCCCAGCGATGGCTGCTTGTTCAGATAGGTGAGCGCGCCCGAGGCACGATCGAAGCTGTAGGCGGAGACAGTTCCCTCGCGCCAGGTGAAGACTTCCGAATTGGCGTAGACGTGTGAACCGTCCGGCGTCACCGAGAAGAAGGTTGGATTGTCGACGTCATGGGCTTCAGCCAGCTTTCGGGTTTCCAGCGTCGTCTCGTCAAAGCTGTAGACGCTGAGGCCGACGCCCCGAGCGCCCTGAAAATACGGCGCCTCCCGGTTCAGGCTGCCGACAAAGACCAGACAATCCTTGTGCATGATTTCCTCCCTGCCCGCCTGCGCTTCGGCGCGCGGGAGCAGCCAAAATTTCGCCTGTTCACGCTTGCAACGCAACCCCATATGTGAAAATACTATTTACAAAAGAAGATTGACGGGAGGAGACGTCTTGCATTCAGGCGCCTTGATGCGTGTTCAAATGGTTGCGCGGTCCCTTCGGCAGGACTGGCGGATTCGGTCATGAACGATTTCGCATCCACCGTCGGTGTCGCCTCGACGCATCCCAAGAACATGCCGGCGGATCATGCCGCGCTGCCGGTATGGAACGCCGAAAACTGGTTCTATGAGGATTGGCCGGTCGGGCAGAAGATCCGCTCGTTGCGACGGACCATGGCCGAAGGCGACAGCCATTTGTTCAACACGCTGGTGCTCGACATCCACCCCTATGTGCAGGACCAGATGTTTGCCGAGAGCGAAGGCATTTTCGGCAAGCGGCTGATCGCCGGCGCCTTCGTCTTCTCGGCTGGCCTGGGACTGGTCGCCACCAACTGCGTCAACGCCTTTTCCTATGGCTACGACAAGCTCCGCTTCATAAAACCCGTCTTCATTGGCGACACGATCTATTCGATCCGCTCCAACCTCGACAAGAAGCCCCGCTACCAGGAGATGGGGCTGATCCGCGCCAGCTACGAGGTGTTCAAGGGCGAAGGCGAACTCGTTCTCTACTGCGAACACCTGCAGACGGTGAAGTACCGCAACCCGGCCGACTTCGTCGGCAAGACGGAGAAATAGGAATGCCGGCAGCAGCCGAATTGCCGCTCGCCGGTCTCGTCGTCGTCGACATGAGCCAGTTCCTGTCCGGGCCTTATTGCTCGCTCAGGCTGCTCGATCTCGGCGCGCGCGTCATCAAGATCGAGCGCCCGGATGGCGGCGACCTGTCGCGCCGGCTCTATCTCAGCGACACCGAGATCGGCGGCGATTCCACCATCTTCCATGCCATCAACCGGGCCAAGGAAAGTCTTGCCATCGACCTCAAGAACGAGGCCGACCTCGAGGCGCTGCGCGGCCTTCTGACCAAGGCCGACGTGCTGATCCAGAATTTCCGGCCGGGCGTCATCGAACGGCTCGGCTTGGACTACGAAGCGGTCCGCAAGGTCAATCCGCGGCTGGTCTATGCCTCGATCAGCGGCTATGGCGAGGACGGCCCGTGGGTCAAACGCCCGGGCCAGGATCTCCTGGCGCAGGCGCGTTCCGGCGTGATGTGGTTGAACGGCGACGAGGACCAGGGGCCAGTGCCATTCGGCCTCGCCATCGGCGACATGCTGGCCGGTGCGGCCTGTGCGCAGGGCATTCTGGCCGCACTGGTGCGGCGCGGTATCACCGGTCAGGGCAGCCACATCGAAACCAGCCTGCTGGAAGCGCTTGTCGATTTCCAGTTCGAGGTGCTGACCACGCATCTCAATGACGGCCGCCGGCTGCCCAGGCGCTCCAGTTTCCGCAGTGCGCATGCCTATCTGTCGGCGCCTTACGGTGTCTATCCGGCCAAGGACGGCTACCTCGCCATCGCCATGACGCCGATCCCCAAGCTGGCCGATCTCCTGTCGCTCAGCGAACTCGCACCCTATCGCGACAAGCCGGCATCCTGGTTCACCGCGCGCGACGACATCAAGGCGATCATCGCGCAGCGGATCGCGACCAAGACCATCGATGAGTGGCTTGATATCCTCGAGCCGGCCGACATCTGGTGCGCCAAAGTGCTGACCTGGCCGGAGATGCTGGCGAGCGAAGGGTTCCAGTCCCTCGACATGCTGCAGACTGTGACGCGCGAGGACGATGTGTCGATCCTCACCACCAGTTCGCCGCTCCGGGTCGATGGCATAAGGGCCAAGGTCGATCGGGCGGCGCCCCGCATCGGCGAGCACAGTGCCGCCATCCGCGCGGAGTTCGGCCTGTGAGCGTGCCCATCCTCAAGGGCATGACCTGGAGCCATCCGCGTGGCTACGATCCGATGGTCGCCTGCTCGTCGCTATGGCAGCAGAAGACCGGCGTCGTGATCGAATGGGACAAGCGCTCACTTCAGGACTTCGAATCCTTCCCGGTCGAGGAACTGGCGCGCGCCTATGATCTCATCGTCATCGACCATCCGCATGTCGGCCAGATCACGGCCGAAGGATGCCTGGAGCCGCTGGATGTCGCCGGACGCGGGGCGGAACGCACGGCCCTTGCCTCGGGCAGCGTCGGCCAGTCCTATCCGAGCTACAACTGGCAAGGGCGGCAGTGGGCGTTTCCGATCGACGCGGCCAGCCAAGTCCAGGCATGGCGGCCGGATGCGATCAGTGCGGCGCCGGCGCGCTGGAGCGAGGTGCTCGATCTCGCCCGTCAAGACCGCGTGCTGCTGCCGTTGCGGCCGCCTCACGTGTTGATGGTTTTCTACACGCTTGCCGGCAATCTCGGGCATGCCTGCACGACCGATTCATCCGACGATCTGATCGATGTGGAGATCGGTAGCCAAGTCTTCGAGGCAATGCGCGAGATCACAGCGCTGGTCGATCCCGCGTGTTTCGAGATGGACCCGATTGCCGTCTCCGAACGTATGGCGGAGGCCAGTTCCAGGTTCGTCTGCGCGCCACTGATCTATGGCTACGTGTCCTATGCGACGGATGGCTTTCGGGCGAACCGGCTGGCCTTTGCCGATGTTCCGGTCATCGGTTCCGGCGGCCCGGTCGGTTCGGCGCTTGGCGGCACCGGCATAGCGGTTTCAGCCTTTTCCAAAGCCAGGGATGCCGCGATCGACTTCGCCTATTGGGTCGCGAGCGGCGATGTTCAGCGCGCCCCCTATGCCGCCGCCGGGGGCCAGCCCGGCCATGCAGCGGCCTGGGAAGATCAAGCCGTCAATGAAGCGACCGGCGACTTCTATCGGGATACGCGCGCGACGCTGGAGGGCGCATGGGTGCGGCCACGCCATGACGGCTACATGCCGTTCCAGCAGGCCGCGTCCGAACGCATCCTTTCCGGCATGACCTCCCGGCATCAAGCCCGACAGGTCGTTGCCGATCTCAATCGCCTGTTTCGGGAGAGTTTCCCGGCGCAGGTGTCCGGCGCTGCCGGTGGAGGAGCCTGAACCAACCGAACGGAGGAGAACAAGAATGACAGGAATGATCCGCGGCCTGCTGGCCGCAACGGCGCTTGCCTCGCTTGCAACGACCGCCTTTGCCCAGGATGTGCAAGGCGTCATCGGCGGGCTGCCGACCGAACTCAAGGCGCAGTATGACGGCGCGCCCCAGAAGGTGCTGCCCTCGGCCTGGGACAATTTCACCGCGCCGCCCAAGCCGTGGAAATGGTGCCACTCGGAATCATATCAGGGCAATCCGTGGCGGGTCACGGTGACCAAGGAACTGAAGCGCCTTGTCGACGGGCTAATCGCCGACGGCACCGTCTCCAGCTTCGAGGTGTCGGACTCCAACAATGACGCCAGCCAGCAGATCAACCAGATCCGCGCCTTCATCGACAAGAAGTGCTCGATCATCACCTCGATCCCGGGTTCGGCGACGGCGCTTGACGACGCCATCGACGCTGCCGCCAAGGCCGGCATTCCGTTCATCACGGCGGCCGGCTCGGTGACCAGCCCGAACGCGATCAATGTCGATTCCAACTATGCGCGCTGGGGCTATGACATGATGGCGGCGATCGGCAAGGCGCAGCCGGACGGCGCCAGCATCCTTCTGGTCGAAGGCATCGCGGGACACCCGATCGTCGTGCAGGAGCGCCAGGGCGCGGACAAGGCGCTGGCCGAAATCTTCGCGCGCATCGAAGCGATCCCCCATGTACGGCTGCTGCGCATCCATACGCGCGTGCCGGTGGCGCTGCCGTCGCGCATCACGTCGGGGCTGGTTGTGGCGCTGCAGGGCCGGCTGATGGTCACTGTCGTCACGCATTTCAATCATGCGCGCGAAATCACCGACGCAACCGAGATGGCCTGCCGCACGCTTCGGCAAGCCGGGTTCGTGCTGCTCAACCAGAGCGTTCTGCTCAAAGGCGTCAACGACAGCATCGAGGCGCTGGAGGAGCTCTGCCGCGAGCTGATGTACCGCCTCGGCGTCAAACCCTATTACCTGCACCATGGCGACCTCGCGCGCGGCATGGCGCATCGCCGCACGACGATCGCGCAGGGACAGGCGCTGACTGAAGCGCTGCGGGCGCGGCTGTCGGGCATCTGCAACCCCGTCTATGTGCTCGACCTGCCGGAAGGCGGCGGCAAGGTGCCGATCGGGCCCTGTCATGTCGAGGGCAGGCAGGGGGAGAGCTGGCGGCTGCGCGGGCTCGATGGCGAAGTGCGGGAATATAGGGAGATCGTTGGCGCGCAAGAGGAACAGTCTTCGAAGATTCCAGGCTCGTGACGCCAGGATCCACCCGGATAATCCTACAGCGTCACAGCGACCGTTCATAATGGCCAGCGTCTGCGCCGCCCCTCACCTGCCTGCCGGCATCCTCTCCCCGTATAGTGACGGGGAGAG
>NZ_RZTF01000229.1:0-10421 GCF_004023175.1 Mesorhizobium sp. M7A.F.Ca.MR.362.00.0.0 | reverse complement strand
CCTCTGTCCTGCCGGACATCTCCCCCACAAGGGGGGAGATTGGCACGCTTTGCGCCTCGCCCAATTGTGCAACGTAGACAATTAGCGGAGGCCGCGATAACGGCCGATCTCCCCCCTTGTGGGGGAGATGTCCGGCAGGACAGAGGGGGGCGTGAAGGATCGTGGCGCCCAACCCTTTCGGCGGTCTGCAAATGACACATGTCTTCACCATCGCCATCGACGGCCCCGCCGGCGCCGGCAAGGGCACCCTCGCCCGGCGGTTGGCCGACCATTACCGGCTGAACCTGCTCGACACCGGCCTCACCTATCGCGCCGTCGCCTATGCGCTGATCCAGCACGCGCTGCCGCTCGACAATGTCTCAGCCGCCGAAACCGCGGCCCGCCAGGTCGACTTGGCAAAGCTCGACCGGGCGGTCTTGTCGGCGCATGCCGTCGGCGAGGCTGCCTCCAAGGTCGCGGTGTATCCGACGGTGCGGCGCATCCTCGTCGAAAAGCAGCGCGACTTCGCCAAGACGCCGCCCGGGGCCGTGCTCGACGGCCGCGACATCGGCACCGTGGTGTGCCCCGACGCCGACATCAAACTCTATGTGACGGCCAGCGCCGAGGTGCGGGCACAGCGCCGGCTGGCCGAGATCGAGAGCATCGGCGGGACCGCTGATTTCACCGAGATCCTCGCCGATATCGTGCGTCGCGACGAGCGCGACATGGGTCGAGCGGACTCACCGTTGAAGCCGGCGGTCGACGCGCACTTGCTTGATACCAGCGAAATGGCTATAGAAGCCGCGTTTCTTGCAGCCATGGCGATCATAGACGACGTGCTGGCCAAGAGAGACAAGGCCTGATCCGGGTTTTCCCTCGTATTTCCGTTGTCGGAGGCGAAGAAAATACCCATATCGGGCACGAACCAGCCTGCCAGCATTCTTCATGCGCCGGAATTGCCGCTTAAAAAGCGGCCCAGGGTTTTTGTAGCCCGGAACGCCGGCAGGCCAACGCAACGCTAACCTACGGCGCCCGTCCCGCTTCTAGATGCGGGGCACTCCAGGAGAAACAATGTCAGCTGCAAATCCCACTCGCGATGATTTCGCGAGCCTGCTCGAAGAATCATTTACCACAGGCCATTCCGGCGAAGGTCAGGTCGTCAAGGGTACGATCACCGCGATCGAAAAGGACATGGCCATCATCGACGTCGGCCTCAAGGTCGAAGGCCGCGTGCCGCTGAAGGAATTCGGCGTCAAGGGCAAGGACACCACCCTCAAGGTCGGTGACACCGTCGAAGTCTATGTCGAGCGCATCGAAAACGCGCTTGGCGAAGCGATGCTTTCCCGCGAGAAGGCCCGCCGCGAAGAGAGCTGGGTTCGTCTCGAAGAGAAGTTCACCAAGGGTGAGCGCGTCGAAGGCGTCATCTTCAACCAGGTCAAGGGCGGCTTCACTGTCGACCTCGACGGCGCCGTGGCCTTTTTGCCGCGCAGCCAGGTCGATATCCGCCCGATCCGCGACGTCTCCCCGCTGATGCACAACCCGCAGCCCTTCGAGATCCTCAAGATGGATCGTCGCCGCGGCAACATCGTGGTGTCGCGCCGTACCGTGCTCGAAGAGAGCCGCGCCGAACAGCGTTCGGAAATCGTGCAGAACCTCGAAGAAGGCCAGGTTGTCGAAGGCGTCGTCAAGAACATCACCGACTATGGTGCGTTCGTCGACCTCGGCGGCATCGACGGCCTGCTGCATGTCACCGACATGGCATGGCGCCGCGTCAACCATCCGACCGAAATCCTCAACATCGGTCAGACGGTCAAGGTGCAGATCATCCGCATCAACCAGGAAACCCACCGCATCTCGCTCGGCATGAAGCAGCTCGAGAGCGATCCGTGGTCCGAGATCGGCACCAAGTTCCCGATCGGCAAGAAGATCAAGGGCACTGTCACCAACATCACCGACTACGGCGCGTTCGTCGAGCTGGAGCCGGGCATCGAGGGTCTCATTCACGTTTCGGAAATGTCGTGGACGAAGAAGAACGTGCATCCCGGCAAGATCCTGTCGACGACCCAGGAAGTCGACGTGGTGGTGCTCGAGGTCGATCCGGCCAAGCGCCGCATCTCGCTCGGCCTCAAGCAGACGCTCGAGAATCCGTGGCAGGCTTTCGCCTCGAGCCATCCGGTCGGCAGCCAGGTCGAGGGCGAAGTCAAGAACAAGACCGAGTTCGGCCTGTTCATCGGCCTCGAAGGCGACGTGGACGGCATGGTGCACCTTTCCGACCTCGACTGGACCCGTCCGGGCGAGCAGGTCATCGAAGAGTACAATCGCGGCGACATGGTCAAGGCGCAGGTGCTCGACGTCGACATCGACAAGGAGCGTATCTCGCTCGGCATCAAGCAGCTGGCCAAGGATACGGTCGGCGAAGCGGCGACTTCAGGCGAACTGCGCAAGAACGCGGTCGTCACCTGCGAAGTCATCGGCGTCAAGGATGGCGGTCTGGAAGTGCGGCTGGTCGACAGCGGCATCGAGACCTTCATCAAGCGCTCCGATCTGAGCCGTGACCGCGACGAGCAGCGCCCCGAGCGCTTCACCGTTGGCCAGAAGGTCGATGCCCGCGTCATCGCCTTCGACAAGAAGACCCGCAAGCTGCAGGTCTCGATCAAGGCGCTGGAAATCGCCGAAGAGAAGGAAGCGGTCGCTCAGTACGGCTCGACCGACTCCGGCGCTTCGCTGGGCGACATCCTGGGTGCCGCGCTGAAGAAGCAGGGCAGCTAAGCTTCGGCTGTCTGCCGCGCCTCGCGCGCGGCCTCAACAAAAACCCCGCCGGAGCGATCCGGCGGGGTTTTTCTTTGACTTGACCGACGTGAAGGGTTGGAAGGTTACGCCCTGCCGTAAAGCGGCACCAGCGTGCCGCTCATCGCCTGATTGGCCGGCGAGGCAAGGTAGGCGATGGCCTCGGCGGCGGCTTCGAGGCTGACCCATCTGGTGACATCGGCATCCGGCATGTCGGCACGGTTTGCCGGCGTATCAAGCGTCGACGGCGCCACCGCATTGACCAGGATGCCCCTGTGCTTCAGCTCCTCCGCCATCGCCACCGTCATCGCGGCAACCGCGGCCTTGCTGGCGGCGTAGGCGACCATGCCGGCGCCGCGCCGCGGATCGAGCCCAGCGCGCGCGGTGACGTTGACGATACGGCCCGCGATGTCCGACGCCAGCATCGAGCGGATCGCGGCGCGGCAGCACAGGAAGGCGGTGCGTGCATTGGTGTCCATCATCTCGGCAAAGGACGCCGACTCGATCTTTTCCACCGGTGCGGCGGTGAAGCCGCCGGCCAGGTGGATTGAGCCCCACAGGCCTGGAACCTGACTGTAGAACGCCTCGACCTTGGCGGGGTCCGAGAGATCGACATTGTGCACCAACTGGACACGGTCATGCGCGGCGAAGGGAAAATGCGCTGGTGCGGCGGCATGGGCATTGGGCACATGGCAGATCGCGCCGTCACTCAGCAGTTTGCCGACAACCGCACCGCCGAGCGCACCGGTCCCACCGGTCACGACGATATGCTTGCCTTCAAGTGTTTCCGTCATCTTGGACGCTCCTGTCATTTTTTTATCGTTAGGTCGTTTCTGTGCCGCCGACGCGAAGCGTCGCGCCTTTTGCCCCGTCACTCAATTGACATCTCGACATGGCAGTTGTCGCGTCTTTGCATGCGTCCGCCCACCGGCCGGCCGTGGTTCAGGGCCGGCGAGACGGGAAATACGTAGCACCGTCCTTCAGTCAACCGTGATTTCGATGACGCGCGGCAGTCCGGTGGCCCGGGCGCGCTTCAACGCGTCCGCGAGAGCGTCGATGTCGGCAAGCCGTTCGGCGCCGATGCCATAGGCCTCGGCCAGCTTGCAGAAATCCGGCGGCGCCGGCGACACGCCGACCGGCTCGACACCGACATCGAGCATCGAGGTTTCAATCTCGCGGTAGCCTCTGTTATTCCAGACGACGAAGATGACCGGCGCCCGCGCATCGAGTGCGGCGCCCAATTCCGGCAACGTGAACTGGAAGCCGCCGTCGCCGGTCAGGCAGACAACCGGCGCATCGGGTATCGCAAGGGCCGCGCCAATCGCCGCCGGGGGGCCATAGCCGAGCGCGCCGAAGCCGGTGGCGGCATTGAACCAGCCGCCTGGGCGGTCGTGGTCGTAATAGAGGTTGGCGGCATAGATCGGCTGCGTCGAATCGCCGACGATGAGCGCGCCCGGCAAGGTGTCGCGGATCATCTCGACGGCGCGCACCTGTGCCTGCAGTGTCGGATTGAGCTCGGCAAAGGCTGTTTTTCGTATAGCAGCGGCGCGCGACGAACCGCCCTCGCTTGCCCGGACATGGCCCGTTTCCAGAAGCAGCGCTTCGAGCGCCTCAGCGCAATCGGCCTGGATCGAAACCGTCGCCGGGCGGCGGGCAAGCTGGTCGGCGCCGATATCGATACGGATCAGATTGGCGGGCAGGACAAAACCGCCATCGCTGTAGCCGTCATAGTCGGTCGGGCCGAATTCGGTGCCGGCGGCAATGACCAGGTCGGCGTCGGCCATCAGCGCCCGTACCGCCTTCAGGCTGGGACTGGCCGGCACGCAAAGCGGATGACCATGCAGCAGGCCGCGCGCATTGGTGGTCTGGACGACCGGCGCTCCCAGCCGCTCGGCCAGACGCCGCAGTGGCGCTTCGGCGCGTTTGGCGCCGCCGCCGACCAGGATCAGCGGGCGGTGCGCGGCACCGATGAGTTTGGCCGCGCTGGCAATTGCGGCACCTTCCGGCGCGGGTGGGGTCACATTGCTCAGCATGGCAGCGATGCCATCCGCCGACTTGACCATGACGTCGGTCGGGATCTCGATATGCACCGGGCCGGGCCGCGCCGATGAAAACAGGGCAAAGGCCTGCGCCAGGGCACCGGGCAATTCGCCGGCCTCGGTAACGCGCTGCGAAAACAGCGCCACCTTCTCCATCATGCCGCGCTGGTCCGGCAATTCATGCAGATGGCCCAGCCCCTTGCCCAGCGTCGGCGTGGCGTTGACGCCTGATATGACCAGCATCGGTGCCGAATCGGCGCGTGCCTGCCCCATGGCGGTGATGGTGTTGGTGAGCCCCGGTCCGGTGATGACAAAGGCGACGCCCGGCTTGCCGCTGGCGCGCGCATAGCCATCGGCCATGAAGCCGGCGCCCTGTTCGTGACGCGGCGTGACGTGGCGGATATTCGAGCGCGCCAGCCCGCGGTAGAGCTCGACCGTGTGGACGCCCGGAATCCCGAACACCGTGTCGACGCCATGCGCTTCGAGCAGCGAGATGAGGGCTTCGCCGAGTGTCGTCATTGGTTTTCCTCCCCGTCCGGCGCGAGGCCTAGTTCGGCCTCGACAGTCTTGATGCCGATCGCCGCCAATTCGCCGGCCGAGAACATCTCGCCGGCCAGGCAGCCTTCGATCCAGAGTCCGTCGATGATCGCATTAATCGCGATGGCATGGTGGCGCAATTGGCTTGCGTCCGGATTGCGCCGTTCGGCGGCGAGCACCTCAGCCACAACCGCCTCCACCTCATTGCGAAAACCAAGGTAGCCTTCGCGGTGGGCGTGGGCCAAGGTCGGATCCGCTCTGGCGCGGCCGATGAAGGTTGCCCAGAGCGAAAACACCCGCGCATCGATGATCGGCGCATTGAGGTTGGCGGTGACGAAAGCCGCAAGGCGCTGGCGAGGCGAGGCATTCTCCATGACCAAAGCCGCTTTCGCCTGCTCGGTCATGCGGCCCATCAGCGCTGCATAGGCTTCCTGCAGCAATTCTTCCTTGCCGGGAAAATAATGCCGGATCAGCCCAGCGGTGACGCCGGCACGCAATGCGATGGTGCGCAAGGTGGCGCCCTGCAGGCCATGTTCCGCCACGCTGTCCAGAGTGGCCTCGATCAGATCCTGCCGCCGCCGCTCCTCGCCCTCGCGACGGAACCTGCGGCGGGATGGCATATTCATTGGCGCAGGATCGGTCGCGTCAGGCATGTCGGCCCGCCCTCGCAGGCGATGCAGAGCGCATCCGCCTCGAAGATTTCGACCGTGCAGCCGGCGGCTTCCATCGCGGCTTTGGTCTTTGGAAAGCCTGCAACGGCAATGACATTGTGTGGGCTGGTCGGCAGCACGTTCAGGCTAAGGCCGTTGGAAGCCGCGAACTCTTCGGCGTCGCCTTCGACCAGCCGGACGTTGCGCGCCTTCAGCATCTGATAGAACGGGGCCGGCAAAAGCGGTGAATAGACCAGTGCGAGGTCGTCGGCCAGCGGGCTGATCACCGACATCAGATGCAGGCACGCCTCTTCGCCTTGCCACAGCGGCAGATCAAAGCCGTAGACGGAAACGCCCAGCGGCGTCAGCAGGTTGGAAACCTGCTGGATGCCTTCCTGGTTGGAGCGGACACCGCGCCCGATCACCAGCGTGCGGGCATCGAGCCATACACAATCACCGCCTTCGACCTGGCCAGGAACCTCGACGCGGCCCAGGATTGGAATACCCAGCCTTCGGTAGGTTTCCTCATGCAGCGAGGGCTCCCTGGCGCGCAACGGCTTGCCCATGGACAGGATCAGCGCGCCGCGATCGGTCATCAGCGACGGGTCGTGCGTGAACACCGAATCCGAAAGTCCATCCGCCGTGTCCTCGATCCATTCGATTTCGGCACCGGAAGCCGCCACCAGTTCAGCAAGGAGCGCGTGCTGCGATGCCGCTTTCGCCGGATTGAAACCCGGGCCATAGTGCCAAGCAGCCCTGTCGGCATTGCGCATGGCGTTGGCCGCCGACCGCATCAGCACGCGGCGCAGCGGCGCCGCCATGGACTGTGATCCGAAAGCGCTCATCGAAGTCCTTTTTCGCTGAAAAAAATCGAGAAAATTTCATGGAAGGCTATTTATACACTTGCACAACAAGCTCGCAAGTGCCGTAATAAGCAGGATTGACGGGCTCGCGCCGTTGGGTCCATGCTGAAGTCTGGAGCGGGGCAGTACAGCGTATATGTTGATTAGCCGGATAGACGTTCGACGAACCGCCACCGACCCTATAGAGGTCACCCAGTGAGCGTGGTGGAAGCTGCCACAGTCCAATCCGGCAAGGCGCATGACGGCGCCGCCGAAGCCATCCACGTCGAAAACCTGCACAAGAAGTTCGGTGAGCTGCATGTGCTGAAGGGCGTCTCGCTGTCGGCGCGCGACGGCGAGGTCATCGCAATCATCGGCGGCTCGGGCTCCGGCAAATCCACCCTGCTGCGCTGCATCAACTGCCTGGAAAACCCGACCAGCGGCATCATTCGCGTCAATGGCGAGGAGATCAAGCTCAAGGCCGACAGCCACGGCCACACCATTCCGGCCGACCGCAAGCAGATCGAGCGCATCCGCTCCAAGCTCGGCATGGTGTTCCAGAACTTCAACCTTTGGAGCCACATGACGCTGATCGAAAACGTCATCGAGGTTCCCGTACATGTGCTCGGCGTCAAGCGCGATGTGGCGATCGGCGAGGCCGAGAAACTGCTCGCCCGTGTCGGTCTGGCCGAAAAGCGCGACGTCTATCCGGCCTATCTGTCGGGCGGCCAGCAGCAGCGCGCGGCGATCGCCCGTGCGCTGGCCATCAATCCGCGCGTCATGCTGTTCGACGAGCCCACCTCCGCACTCGATCCCGAGCTGGTCGGTGAAGTGCTGAAGGTGATCGGCGACCTGGCGCGCGAAGGCCGCACCATGGTGCTGGTCACCCACGAGATGAAGTTCGCCCGCGAGGTCGCGACGCATGTCGTCTATCTCTACAATGGATTGGTCGAGGAAGAAGGCCCGCCCGAGCAGATCTTCGGCGCGCCCAGATCCGAAAGGCTGAAGCAGTTCATCCGCAACATCGGCTAGGACAGGCCGGGACGGAAGAAAACCGGGAACCAACAACAAACTGGGAGTCATGAAATGAAGACCGTTCTGAAGACATTCGCCGCAGCGCTGCTGCTCGGCGTCGCAGCCATGGGCGTGGCCAAGGCCGATCCGGTCAAGATCGGCGTCGCAGCCGAGCCTTATCCGCCCTTCACCTCGCCCGATGCTTCGGGCAAGTGGGTTGGCTGGGAGATCGACTTCATCGATGCCGTCTGCGCCGAGGAGAAGCTCGATTGCGTCATTACCCCGGTCGCCTGGGACGGCATCATCCCGGCACTGACGACCAAGAAGATCGACCTCATCGTCTCCTCGATGTCGATCACCGCCGAGCGCGCGAAGACGATCGATTTCTCGGACAAGTACTATAACACGCCGACCGCGATCATCGGCCCCAAGGACCAGAAATTCGGTTCCGCCCCGGACGACCTCAAGGGTAAGATCGTCGGCGTGCAGGTTTCGACGGTGCACGCTGTCTACGCCAAGAAACATTTTGGCAGCACAGCCTCCGAGATCAAGGAATACCAGACCCAGGACGAAGCCAACAACGATCTTGCCGCCGGCCGCCTCGATGCGGTGCAGGCCGATTCCATCGCGCTTGGCGAGTTCCTGAAATCCGACCAGGGCAAGGCCTGCTGCGACCTGAAGGGCATGGTCGCTCCCGATGACGAAGTGCTCGGACCGGGCGTCGGCGCCGGCGTGCGCAAGGAAGACACCGAGCTGAAGGGCAAGATCAACGCCGGCATCAAGGCGATCCGCGCCAACGGCAAATATGACGAGATCTCGAAGAAATACTTCGATTTCGACATTTACGGCGGCGGCGGCGCGCAGTCGAACTGACGATCCTCGCATGAGCCGTGGGGCATGGCGCCAGCGCCATGCCCCACCTGCCCGATCTTTCCCAGGCATGTTTGCCGCCGACACAGCCGTCGGCGGTTGGCCAGCACTTCGGGGGCGACGCTGATCGACGCACTTCTTTCGGCCTCCGCGGCCGGCATCACCGAGCTTCTCTCGCCCTACCCGCCAGGCTGGGGCGGGACGCTTCTGGTCGGGCTGCTGCACTCGATCGAGATCGCGCTGGGCGCCACGTGCCTCGGCCTTCTGATCGGCACCGGCGGCGCCTACGGCAAGCTTTATGGCGGGCCGGTGGTGCGCGATCTCCTGGCGGTCTACACCACCATCGTGCGCGCCGTGCCCGAACTGGTGCTGATCCTGCTGCTCTATTACGCCGGAACCGACCTGATCAATCAGGCGCTGACGGCCATGGGCTATCAGCGCGTCGACGTGAGCGGCCTTGCCGCCGGCATCGCCGTGCTCGGCTTCGTCCAGGGCGCCTATTCGACAGAGGTGATACGCGGCGCGATCCTGGCCATTCCGCAGGGCCAGATCGAGGCCGCCCGCGCCTATGGAATGTCTCCGGGCCTGCTGTTGCGGCGCATCACCTTGCCGTCAATGCTGCCCTTCGCCATACCGGGCCTCGCCAATCTCTGGCTGATCGCCACCAAGGATACCGCGCTATTGGCGGTCGTCGGCTTCTACGAACTGGCGCTGGCGACGCGGCAGGCGGCGGGTGTCACCAAAGCCTATTTCACCTTCTTTTTCGCGGCGGGCGTGCTCTATCTGCTTTTGTCGCTGTTCTCCAACCTCGTCATCGGCCGGGTCGAGACCTGGTCGCGGCGCGGCATGCCTTCGCTCAAGGAGGCGCGCTGATGGCCAACGAGGCTGCCATCATCAACGTCGTCGCGCGAACATCGCTGTGGCTGCAGCCGCACCGCATCGTGCTGATCCTGATCGCACTGGGCCTTGTTCTGTCGGCTGCCTTTTTCATGCGCTGGGACTGGCTGCCGCAATATTATGAAATGGGCTTGATCGGCATCTGGCGGTCGCTGTGGATCCTGGCCGTCACCTGCGTGCTGGGCTTTCTGCTCGCCGTGCCGCTCGGGCTGGCGCAAGCCGCCGGCTCATTCTGGTTCGCCGCGCCTGCCAAGGTGTTCTGCACGGTGATCCGGGGCACGCCGCTGCTGATCCAGCTCTGGCTGCTCTATTACGGCCTGGGTTCGCTGTTCCCGCAATATCCGTGGATCCGCGAATCCTGGATGTGGCCATATCTCAGGCAAGCCTGGCCCTATGGCGTGCTGGCGTTGACCCTGTCTTTCGCCGGCTATGAGGGCGAGGTGATGCGTGGCGCCTTTGCCGGTGTGCCCAAGGGACAACTGGAGGCGGCGCGTGCCTTCGGCATGAGCCGCTGGAAGGCATTCCGGCGGATCTGGCTGCCGCAGGCCATCTACCGGGCGCTGCCGACGCTGACCGGCGAGACCGTGCTGCAGTTGAAATCGACGCCGCTGGTGGCAACGATCAGTGTCATCGACATCTTCGCCGTTTCGTCCAAGGTGCGGCAGGACACCTACCTCACCTATGAGCCCCTGCTGCTGCTGGCGCTGATCTACATGACGATCACCGGTATTCTGGTCTTCGCCTTCAGCAGGATAGAGGCCAGGATCCCCAACAAGATTGGCTAGAGGGGAGTAGGGGAGTAGGGG
>NZ_RZTF01000228.1:0-10591 GCF_004023175.1 Mesorhizobium sp. M7A.F.Ca.MR.362.00.0.0 | reverse complement strand
CGGGGCTGGGCATGAACGTGCCGGTGCTTTCGTCCATCGACTGGCGTGCGGCCTTGCTATCCGTGGCCGCCATGGTCGCCATCCTGAAGCTGAAAGTCGGCATGCTGCCGACACTCGCGCTATCCGCCCTTGCAGGGGTCTTGCTGGCGGCGGCTGGTTAGACAGCACCGCCTTTGTAATCCGCCTGCCCACCACCTAAGTGGGCTGGAAACGGAAGGAAACATCATGGCCGGACGGCGCTCTTCCCTTGGCTTCCTCGGAATGTTCGGCCGTTCGGGCGACTTGAGGCAGCTCGACGATGCATTGCGCGGCGCCGATCTGCATCCAGCCCTTGTGCCGGAGGGCGTGAAGCTTACCATCGTCAACCTGATGAAGGATCGCTGGCCCGACGAGCCGCCGCCGGGCACCTATGCGTCGGTGGCACAATTATGCAGCTATTGCATCGCGGGTCCGGAAACCTTCGAGCAAGCCAATGGCCATGAGCGGACGCTGGAAGCCGAGCGTCGCATCGAGGCGGCGCTTGAAACCGGCGACAGCCTCGACGCGCAGATCGTGCTGATGACGCTGCATGCCAAGCTCATCAACGCTGAAGTCGTCGACCGATACGGGCTCAGCGCGGAATGACGCGAAAGGCAAGATCTGCCTGATCCCCTGCGGCAGCCGAGCCGATCAGGCCCGGCTGATCTCCTCGAGATACCAGCCGATGTAGCGCAGTTCGTTGTATTCCATCGGCGCGATCGGTCCGGGCACGAAATAGTGCGAGCGCACGCCGCGCGCGGTGTGCTCGATGATCTTCTTGTCCTCTTCGGTGGTGACCTTCCACAGCCAGGTCAGCTTCTCCAGATCGTAGTCCTGGCCTTCGACCGCGTCGCCGCGCACCAGCCAGATCAGCTCCATCTCACAGGTACCAGCTGTTTTCGGGATGAAACGATAGATCATGCCGTGATCGGGATAACAGACGAGAAAGGTCGTACCGCCAAGATGGATCGACGTCACGCCACCATCATAGTCGGTGAAACGGCCCATCAGCGGCGCGACCGGCGAGCCGTCCTTGCTGCCGCTGGAAACGCCGTCATAGAGCGCATAGCGGAAAGTGTGGATCGCCTCCTGTCCGGCGGCCGAGTTCTGCCAGCGGTTGGCGCTGCCGATCTCGATGCCGAGCGCGCAGGTGCGTTGCTCCATCGCCGCATTGAGCTGCTCGATCATCTCGGCCGGTTTTTCCAGCGCATGCGTCTGCGAATATTCCGGATGCGCCGGCCCGCAATGGTAACATTCGACATAGTTCTCGACGGCGAGCTTCCAGTTGGCGTCGAGCGCATAGGACTGACGATACGCCACCTTGGCGTCGCCCCAGCCATATTGGCCGCAGCTCGTGCGCAGCGACTGTTCGATCGGATCGAAATCGAGCGGCGTCTCGGCGAAGGAAATGAAGACCAGCCCGGAAGCGACGCGGACATGAAGCTTCTTCAGCCCGTGCGCCGAGCGGTCGAAATCCTTTGGCATCAGGCGCGCGGCACGCAAGGATCCGTCATTGGAATAGGCCCATGCGTGGTAGGGGCACACGAACATCTTCGCATTGCCCTTCTCCTTGGTGCAGACCTCGGCACCACGGTGGCGGCAGACATTGAGCATGGCATGCACGGTGCCATCCATGCCGCGTGTCAGGATGACCGCCTCGTCGCCCAGTTTGAACAGCTCGAAATCGCCGGGGTTCGGGATAACGCTGGCATGCGCCAGGCAGTGCCAGTGGCGGCGAAAGACACGTTCCATGTCGCGCTCGAAGATCGCCGGATCATGATAGAAGGCACGCACCAGGCCGTGACCTGGCCGATGAGATGCCACCAGCCGATCGATCGCGTCGCCGTCGGTGGGTGCTTGCTGGATAGGATGCACACTCATTTGTCGTTCTGCCCGATGGTTGATCCCGGAGCAATTCCAGGAAAAGTGTGAAGCGGTTTTCTGTTCGGAATTGCGTCAAACGAAGAGCGCAATTCCAGGAAAAGTGTGAAGCGGTTTTCCGTCCTGAATTGGCTCCGGGTGGTGGCTGTATGGCTGCACGAACTCGTCTCCGGTCAGGCGCCCATTTGCGTGCGCGGCAGGTGGATCAGGTTGCCGAAGCGGGCACGCAATCTGTCGTCGACCTGTTTTGGCACGTGGCGCGGAAATCGCTCGGCAAGAATGCGTTTCTTCTCGGTGATCGCACGCAGCAATATATCAGGCCGGCCTTTTTCGTTCCATTCCTTCGGCGAGGAACGATCGCCGAGGGCGGGATAGAAGTGCTCGGTCTGCATCAGCTTGAGCGTTTGTTCGTTGTCGAGATAGTGGCCCGGACCCTTGAGGCAGACCTCGGCGATGCTGTCGATCGACAGGGCCTCGTCAGTCACGTCGATGCCACGCGCGCAGCCCAGGCAATGACCGAGCATGTCGTTGTCGATGACCAGGCTTTCCAGGCAGAAGCCGAGCAGCGAGGCATGCATGCCGGCCGCCTCGTAGACGAGGTTGAGGCCGGAGAGGCCGGCCATCACATTGGTGATGCCCTTTTCGTAGCCGGACTGAATGTCGGGCAGTTTCGAATCCGTCATGCCGGCGGCGGAGCCACCGGGCAGGTCGTAGAATTGCGCCATCTGGGCGCAGGCCGCCGTTGCCACCGACTGCTCTGCCGACCCGCCGGCCATGGCGCCGGTGCGCAGGTCCGACATGAACGGCCAGGCGCCGAAGATCGCCGGATGGCCGGGCTTGAGCGCGTTGACATAGACCAGGCCGGCCAGCACTTCGGCCACCGCCTGCACGACGGCGCCGGCCATCGCCGCGGGTGCCGTCGTGCCGGACTGGCCGGTCGACAGCAGCAGGATCGGGATGCCGCCCTCAACGCAGGCCTCGAGCACGCCGCAGGCATCCTCGGCGAACTTCATCGGCGGCACGACGAATGAGTTGGAGTTGGAAACGAACGGCCGGGCACGGAAATTCTCCTCGCCGCCGGCGATGGCGTACAGCATTTCAAGCGCAGGCTTCACGTTCTCACGCACGGTGAAGGATGTTCCGACGTGCTTCGATGTTCCCATCACACAGGCATAAAGCGTGTTGAAATCCATCTCGAGCGGATCGGCGATGTCGCGCGCCACCATCGGCCGCTGGAAGAAATGGATGTTGTCCAGCCCGTCGACGATGCGGGCGGCATCATAAATATCCTGCAGCTTGGACTCGCGGTACTCGCGCTTCTCCAGATCCACCAGGTGCACGGCGATGCCTGCCGTGCCGTAGTGCACGCGCTTGCCCTGGACCACCATGTCGTGCCTGGGGTCCTGGCCATGAAGCGTGAAATGTCGTGCCGCCCGCTTGATGGTGTCGAGCACGAGCGCGCGCGGAAAGCGGACCCGGCCATCGTCGCCGTGGACCGCCCCCACCTTGGTCAGCACCTTTATGCAGGAAGGAATGGCGTTGGCGAAACCCACTGTCTCCAAAAGCGTCAGCACGCCCTCGTGGATACGCTCGCGGTCATCCCCGCGCAGCGGCCCGTAGCCGCCACCCTCGATGGCCTTGTGCTGTGGTCTGGTATCCTCCACCAGGGGAGATGATCGCATGGCATGTCCTGTTTCGCGAAGACCGGAGCGCTGCGGACGACGGTTCGCCGGCGTGTCCTGCTGTTCGACAGCCACTGGCATGGAAGCACTCCACCTTCGTCGGCAGGAACTCGTGGCGGTTGGTCCACCATCGGCCTGCTTCTTCCCCTGACGCCGACTATGCCGCTGGCACTGGCCCATCCTATGGGCCAGCTGGCCCAGTTCCATGTGCCAGAACTAAAATACCGGAGCCGCTGCGAACGGCTCCGGTCACGAGAGATCGACGATGGATCAGGCGGCCGCGGGTCTGCGTCCGGCGGCCGTGGCCAGTTCGCGAATGCCTGGCTCGATGTGCTGCAGTGCGATCGACGAGATGCCCAGCCGCATGAAACGCGAAGGCTTTTCAGTGCGATCGAAGAAACGGTCGCCTGGCTCGATGATGACGCTGCGCGAGGCGGCTGCCTCGGCCAGCCCGCGCGAATCGGTGCCGCGTGGCCCTTCGAGCCACAGCGACGTGCCGCCGGCCGAATCGGTCGAACGCCATTCCGGCAGGAAGGCGGAAATCGCATGGACTAGCCGCTTGCGCCGCTCGTCGAAGGCTGAAGACAGCCGCCGCACCAGCGCCTCGTGGTGGCCGAGCGACAGGAATAGCGCTACGGCGCGCTGATTGTTGGCCGGCGGGTGACGCAGCATGAAGCGGCGCAGCGCCCTGAGCTCCGCGATCAGTCCGGCGGACGCCACGATGTAGCCGAGCCGCAGGCCCGGAGCCAGCGTCTTGGACATCGAGCCGACATAGACGACGCGGCCGGAGCGATCGAGGCTCTTCAGCGCTTGCTGCGGTGCCTCGTCGAGAAGCTGGCTGTCATAGCCGTCCTCGATGATGATCTGGTTGTAGCGGTTGGCGCGCGCCAGAAGATCCTGCCGCCGCTCCGCCGACAACGGCACCATGGTCGGGCAATGATGGCTTGGCGTGACGAAGACGAACCCGGAATCGTTGGCAATAGAAGTAGTTACGATGCCGGACTGGTCGACCGGCACCGGCTGTATCTCAGCGCCCGCAAGGCGGAAGATCGAGCGGGCGTCGGGATAGCCCGGGTCTTCCATCGCCACCTTGGAGCCTTTGGACATCAGCAGCGTCGCCAGCATGTAGAGCGCGTTCTGAGCGCCCAGCGTGACGATGATCTCGTCCGGATTGGCGAAGATGCCGCGCCGGGGCAGGAGCCGCGCCTGGATCTGCTCGATCAGCAGCGGATCGTCACGGTCGACCATGTCGGACGCCCAGTTACGGATTTCCAACACGGCAAGCGCCATGCGGTTGCACTCGCGCCACTCGGCGGTCGGGAACAGCGCCGGGTCGAACTGCCCGTAGACGAAAGGGTAGGACGACTTGATCCAGTTCTCGTGCTTCGCTGGCGGCGGCATGTCGCTTGCGGCGATCTTGCGGCGTGCCTTCCAGTCGATCTCGTTGGCCTGGTCGGGCGCCTTCTGGTGCGGCTTGGCCGGTGTCGCCAGCACATCGGGATTGACGAAATGGCCACGCCGCTCGCGCGCCACCAGGAAACCCTGGTCGACGAGCTGCTGGAACGCCAGCACCACGGTTCCGCGAGCCACGCCAAGTTTTTCGGCCAGGATCCGGCAGGAAGGAAGCGGCATCGAAGCGGCGATCTGGCGGTCGAGAATGGCGGCTACGATGGCCTGGCGGATCTGCGCCTGCAGGGTTTGGCCGGATTCGGCCGAAATCCGGAACAGGCCGGACCATATCGCCGTGTCGTTTCGCTGTGGCATGGGAGATTTCCTCGATGGCCAGCCTTTTTCGCTTGGCTGGACCAGCCGAACGTAACCGTGGCACAAGGGGTTGCGCCAATCAATTTTTCT
This sequence comes from Mesorhizobium sp. M7A.F.Ca.MR.362.00.0.0, assembly GCF_004023175.1. Lineage (NCBI taxonomy): Bacteria > Pseudomonadati > Pseudomonadota > Alphaproteobacteria > Hyphomicrobiales > Phyllobacteriaceae > Mesorhizobium > Mesorhizobium sp. M7A.F.Ca.MR.362.00.0.0. The sequence goes on along the minus strand of NZ_RZTF01000228.1, from coordinate 5,156 downwards.
GATCGTTGGGATTTATGCCAGTGATCCTTCACGTCCTTTTGATGCCGCGTTGCGGCATCCTGGGGTGACGCGGCGCCTCATCCCGGCGATGACACCGTACGTGACGTCTGCGTCATCGCCGCGTGACGTCTGCGTCATCGCTGGGTGACGGTGTGCGTCATCGCTGCGCATTGAATCGGGTGGAGTTCGGCCCGATAGATTGTCGCGACGACACGCGCCGGAAACATCCGGTCCGTAATGATGGCTCGAGGTCTCGGAGTTTGGCAGTGGATCAATCGTCCTTTCAAAAACAGCTCGCCGCCTTGCGTGACCACCGCGCGGCGGTGCCCGCCAGCATGCGCCAGGCCTTCGCCGCCGATCCTAAGCGGTTCGTGGAATTCTCCGCTGCCGACGGCGATCTGCTGCTCGACTGGTCGAAATGCGCGGTCGACGCGACCACCATGGATCTGCTGGAAAAGCTCGCCCAGGCCGCCGATCTCGAAGGCCGCCGCGCCGCCATGTTCGCCGGCAAGAAGATCAACGTCACCGAGGACCGTGCCGTGCTGCACACGGCGCTGCGCAACCTGACCGGCAAGGGTGTCACCGTCGATGGCCAGGACGTTAAGGCTGACGTCATCGCCGTGCTCGACGCCATGGGCGCCTTTGCCGATGCCGTGCGCTCCGGCAAGGCGGCCGGCGCCACCGGCAAGAAGATCACCGACATCGTCAACATCGGCATCGGCGGTTCCGATCTCGGCCCGGCCATGGCGACGCTGGCGCTGGCGCCCTATCATGACGGGCCGCGCGCGCATTACGTTTCCAACATCGACGGCGCCCATATCCACGACACGCTGAAGGGGCTGTCCGCCGAGACCACGCTTTTCATCATCGCTTCCAAGACCTTCACCACCGTCGAAACGATGACCAACGCCGAAACCGCTCGGAAATGGGTGCAGGAAGCCCTGGGTAAGGAAGCGGTCGGCAAGCATTTCGCCGCCGTCTCCACCGCGCTCGACCTGGTGGCCAAGTTCGGCATCGCGCCCGATCGCGTCTTCGGCTTCTGGGACTGGGTCGGCGGCCGCTATTCGCTCTGGGGCGCCATCGGCCTGCCGGTGATGATCGCTGTCGGCCCGCGGAATTTTCGCGCCTTCCTCGATGGCGCGCATGAGATGGACGAGCATTTCCGCACCGCGCCGGTGCAGGAGAACCTGCCGGCGCTGCTTGGACTGGTCGGCTGGTGGCATCGCGTCATCTGCGGCTACCCGGCGCGCGCCGTCATCCCGTATGACCAGCGCCTGTCCAGGCTGCCGGCCTATCTGCAGCAGCTCGACATGGAATCGAACGGCAAGAGCGTCACCCTCGAAGGCACAGAGGTGACGACGCCGACCGGACCGCTGGTCTGGGGCGAGCCCGGCACCAACGGCCAGCATGCCTTCTTCCAGCTGCTGCACCAGGGCACCGATTTCATCCCGGTCGAGTTCCTCGCCGCGGCGGTCGGCCACGAGCCGGAACTCAAACACCAGCACGATCTGCTGCTCGCTAACTGCCTGGCGCAGTCGGAAGCGCTGATGAAGGGCCGCACGCTGGACGAAGCCCGCGCCCAGATGCTGGCCAAGGGCATGAAGCCGGCCGAGGTCGACAAGATAGCGCCGCACCGCGTCTTCTCGGGCAACCGGCCCTCGCTGACCATCCTCTACCGCAAACTCGACCCACGCACCTTCGGCCGGCTGATCGCGCTCTACGAGCACCGCGTCTTCGTCGAGGGCACGCTGTTCGACATCAACTCCTTCGACCAGTGGGGCGTCGAGCTCGGCAAGGAACTGGCCACCGGCCTTCTGCCTGTCGTGGAGGGCAAGGAAAGTGCCGCCAAGCGGGATGCATCGACCGCTGGCCTTGTGGGATTCATCCACCATTTGCGTGGCGCGGAGTGAAAAGCTTGGCAGACATCAAGGGAATATTGTTCGACAAGGACGGCACGCTTGTCGACTTCAACGCCACCTGGCTCGGCGTTGCCGACTTCATGGCCATGGATGCGTCCGAGGGCGATCGCTGGAAAGCCGACAGGCTGCTGGCCGCCGCCGGCTTCGATTTCGCCAACAAGCGCTTCAAACCGGACTCGATATTTGCCTCCGGCACCAATCTCGACGTCGTCGAATTGTGGTTCCCGCGCCTGTCCAACGAGGACCAGATGCTTGCGGTTGCCCGTTTCAACGAAATCACCTCGGTGCAGGGCTCGGCAATGGCCGTGGCGCTGCCGGGCATCGTCGACACGTTGACGGCCTTGCACAGGAAATCCTACCGGCTTGGCGTCGCCACCAACGATTCGACCAGCGGCGCGGAAAAGACGCTGGTGACGCTCGGCGTCGCCCAATTGTTCGACGCGGCCTATGGTTACGACGCGGTGGCCAATCCGAAGCCGGCGCCCGACACCATCCTGGCTTTCAGCGACCTCACCGGCCTCAGGCCGGCGGAGATCGCCATGGTCGGCGACAACAGGCACGACCTCGAAATGGCGCGTGCCGGCGGCTGCGGGCTGGCAGTCGGCGTGCTCTCCGGCACCGGCACCCGCGAATCGCTGGCCGGCATTGCCGATGTGGTCCTGGATTCGGTCGCCGACCTGCCGGATTTTCTCTCGGCGCGGGTCAAGGAGACGATCTGACGGCGGAGGCCGGGCAAATCAACTTGGGCTTTCCCGCCCACGGCTGAGATTGGTGGAAAGGAGACGGGCTGTTCCCTCAAAGGCGGACCTTGGTCCACCGCCAGATTTGGGACCGCTACGCACCTGCAGAAGGGCGCGATCGATTTTGCACGATCAGGGCTACCTCGGACGTATGATGAGTTCCCCATTCGCACAAGGGCGCGAGTACTCCGGCCAGGCTTTGACCAAAGTCGGTTAGTTCATACTCGACGTGCGGCGGCACCGTCTGAAAGTCAATGCGACGAATAACGCCATCATCCGTCAGTTCTTTCAGGTGCTGGATCAGCATTTTCTCGCTCACGTTGGTAACGAGCCTGCGGAGTTGACCGGTGCGTTTGGGCCCGCTGGCCAGATGATAGACGACAAGCGGCTTCCACTTGCCTCCAAGGATGGCAAGAACCGCTTCCAGGCCGCATTGGAAATTTGTCTCGGTCACGTCGATCTCCGAATTTTGGCACTTACCAAATAGTCGGTACTGGTTTGCAGGTCTGTTCTGACTTACCTGGATCGGACGACGGTGTCGATGTGCAAAAGCCCAAAGGAAATCACCATGGCCAAGATCCTCGTAACCGGCGCAACCGGCAATATCGGCCGAAAAACTCTCCAACATCTCCTGAAGCGGTTGCCCGCCAGCGATCTCGTCGGCCTGGCCCGCGATCCCGCCAAGGCGGCCGATCTGGCGGCCGATAGGATTGAGATCCGCCAAGGCGACTATCTCGACTATGACGGACTGGTGCGCGCGTTCGAGGGCATTGATAAGCTAATGCTCGTATCCGCCACCGCCTTTACCGATCGCAATACCCAGCACCAAAATGCCATTAGCGCAGCTCGGCAGGCGGGCGTTAAGCACATCGTCTATATGCCGATCATCCACGAAGCAGGATCCGCCTTCACCTTGCCGGATATCACCGAGCAGGATTTGTTCGTCGAGGAAAAACTGAAGGCATCCGGCCTAGCCTACACGCTCGTCCGTCATCCGCCCTTTATCGAGAGCATCTCATTCTACATCGGCGAAAACGCCTTGGAGACCGGGGTTCACGTGCCGGCTGGTGCGGGCAAGGCGGGCTATGCCAGCCGTGACGACCTGGCAGAGGCGCATGCCATTGTGCTGAGCGAAGAAGGCCATGAATACAAGACATACTCGCTGTATGGCGATCCCGCCGTATCCTTCGCGGATGTCGCACAGATCCTGTCGGATGTCAGCGGCAAGCGAGTGCCGTTTGTTTCCGGCTCGGATCACGATTACATCGCCCACTTAGTGGCGGCGGGTCTGCCCGAGCAGGCCGCCCGCTTCGCGCTTGTGTGGGTGCAAGGCATCAACGCCGGAGAATGGGGCGGCACGGCGGGGGATCTCGAGAAACTCTTGGGCCGCAAGCCGATGACAGCGGCCGAGTTCTTGCGGGCCAACCATGCGGCACTCCAAGCTTGAGACGGGGACCTTGAAGAACTGAGCGTTAGACAACGCAACATCGACATTGCCGGGGTGATGGCAGCAACGCGCCATCCCGCCGTTTTGCGACTCGCCGAGCCACCCTACGACGCCCGAATAACGCGCCTTGGATCATACCCCAATTTTGCGCCGCCGAATGTCAGCTCTGTATGGCAGCCTTCTGGCAGTCGTACTCACCTGACAAAGGTCCGGAACGAGGTCGAACCCGGCCATTCCGAGTGACTGGGATTGATCTCAGCGTCAGCGCTCTTCCGCCTCAAACGAAAAGACACCGCTCGGCTTGGTCGCAGCACCCTTCGCGTCGCCGAAATCCGGCACCTGGTATTCGGCGAGCAACCGCAGTCGGGACAGCGGCAGATCGTTGCGACGGGGATCGCCGACCAGCACGTCGATGCCGGCTGCCAGGCAGCGATCGAGGAACGGGGTGATGCGTAAAGCAACGTCGCACCCGTAGAAAACATCGCCTGCGAGCACGAGGTCAACTGCCGGCGGCGGGCCGGCGGTGATGTCTTCGCCTATTATCGTGATGGCAACGCCGTTGGCGACCGCGTTGAGCTCGAGAGCGGCAACGCCGTTGCGGTCGATCTCGGCGGCGATCACTTCGCGCGCACCGGCCTTGGCTGCGGCGATGCCAACGAGGCCGGAACCGGCGCCAAGGTCGAGCACGCGGCGTCCCGCCACGGTTGTTGGATGGTCAAGGACATAGCGTGCGAGCACGGTGCCGCCGGCCCATGCATAGGCCCAGTAGGGCGGTTGTGGCTCCGGCGCGTCTTCCGCATCGTCTTCGGGCTCGACGAGCCGCCTCAATCCGCTGCCGGGGTGAGCTGTATAAAACTGGATTTCTGGAAGCGCAGGCACGGGGACAAGGCGCATGTTCGCCTTGATGAAGGTTGCCGGGTCGAGGCGTGAGCATCGATCCAGAGCATCGTTGTCGGCAAGATCGCCGTCCACTATTCGCGCAGTGCTCGCCGCAGGATCTTGCCGACCGGCGTCTTCGGCAGCTCGGTCCTGAATTCTATGTATTTGGGC
>NZ_RZTF01000227.1:7155-10598 GCF_004023175.1 Mesorhizobium sp. M7A.F.Ca.MR.362.00.0.0 | reverse complement strand
GAACACGGAAAGCGGCAGCAACTGCGGGGCCGCGATGTGATCGGCCAGCAGCCGGTCGAACGCGGCGCGGTTCAAGAGACCGGTGAGCGCGTCATGGCGGGCCGCATAGGCAAGCTCCTGCTCGCGCTGCTTGTCTTCGGTGATGTCGCGCACCGTGCCCAGGATCTGCCCCGCCAGCCGGCGGTCCGGGATTTGCGGGTCGGCGATGAAACGCAGCAGGGATTCTATGTGCCGGACCTCTCCGTCGCGCCGGACGATGCGGTATTGCACGGCGGTGACCTTGTCCGTTTCGAGCGGCACCAGATGCGCGCGCGACGCGGCCTCCTTATCGTCCGGATGCAGATAGCCGAACCAGTGGTCGCGCTCGACTTCGGCGGTGTCGGAGACAAGCCCGAAAATCTCCCTGGTGCGTTCGTCCCAATAGCTTTTGCCGGTGGCGAGGTCGTGGTGCCAGATGCCGGTACCGCTGGCGGCAAGCGCCAGGCGGAAGCGCACATTGACCTGCTCGAGTTCGGCTTCGGCCGCCTTCTGCTTGGAGATGTCGGTCTGCACACCCATCAGCCTGAGCGGCTTTCCCATCGCGTCGCGCTCGACGGCGCCGCCGCGATCGAGCACCCACACCCAGTGTCCCTGCTTGTGCTTCAGCCGCAATTCGGTCTCGATGGCGTCGGTCAGGCCGGCAATGTGGCGGTCGCCGCTGGCCAGCGCCCGCTCGCGGTCGTCGGGATGGGTCAGTTGCAGCCACAGGTCGCTGGTGTTGGCAAGTTCGCTCTCATCGTAGCCCAGCATCCGCGCCCAGGTCGCGGAATAGAAGCAGTCGCCGGTTACAAGATCCCAGTCCCAGACACCAAGATGGGCGCGCTCCAGGGCCTTGGCCCAGAACGTTCCATTGCGACTTTTCTTGCCCTGACGCGCCATCGTCTGCTTCGCCTGCTCCACCGCAGGGCAATCTGCGGCAAAACCAGAGAAGAAACAGTTACCACGGCGATGGCGGGCTGCTTTGTTGGCTCCTCACCTGCCGCCTCTGCTCTTCGATTGGCCGGCAAGAACCGGAGTTTCGCATCGGCCGGATGTTCCTAGTCATGGCTCCAGGTCATCGGCCAATCCGGTGATCCCGGATCATCGGCGGCGCCGATGATCACATTGCAGAGACAAGAGGATCTTCCAATGACCAGACAAGAAGACAACAAGGCCGTCGTCGTCAGATGGTTCACCGACTTCTGGGGTGAAAGCTGCGACCTGTCCGTCGTCGACGACATTGCGGCACCCGACATGCTGCTGAAATACTCGCTGCACGAGCCGCGCCGCGGCCGCGACGACATCAAGGCCTTCATGAGCGGCTTCCGCGCCGCCTTCCCGGACCTCAGCTTCTGGGCCACGGCCGACCTGATTGCCGAGGGCGACTATGTCGTCGGCCAGTGGGAGGGCGGCGGCACGCATACCGGCCCGGCCTTCGGCGATTTCCTCGCCGGCTCGCTGCCGGCCGCCACCGGCCGCACGATGCGTTTCACCGGCACCACGGTGCTGAAGGTGGTCGACGGCAGGATCGTCGAGGAGATCGGCCTCGATGACGGCGTCGCCGCCCTCACCCAGCTCGGCTTGATGAAGGCTGCCTGATTCGAAAGGGCTATCGCCGTCCAGGCGATGGCCCACCTTCAACGGGATCGGCGGCTTCGATCGGATAGTGCTTGTCCTCACTCGATCAGAGTTGCGAGAACGTCGAAGCGGTCACCATCGCGAGAGCCGACCTCCGGCTCATTCCCGAAATATTTGACGATTTCGGCAATTGCCCAATCGTAATCGGCTTCGGTCTTGATGGGTCGAATGTTTTCCATCACACCTTTTCCGGATCAATCCTGTCATACTCTTTGTGTGTTCCGACGAACAGGCTTGCACCCTCCTGACCCTTGTCAGGAAACGGGTGGCGAGGCCGGCCTTTGGCGGCTTCAATGCGGCCATGTTCATCACCCTGGCCAAGAATCTGAAATCCACGCCGCTGCAAGCCGCCGACGATCCGCGCTGGGCGCGAATCGTCGCGCGCGACAAGTCGGCCGACGGCGCATTCTGGTATTCGGTGGCGACGACCGGCGTCTATTGCCGGCCTTCCTGCCCGTCTCGGCGCGCCAATCCGAAAAATGTGCAGTTGCACGACACGCTCGATCAGGCCAAGGCCACCGGCTTTCGCCCGTGCCGGCGCTGCCGACCGAATGGCCCGTCGCTCGAGGCCGGCAACGCGGCGATGGTCGCCGCTGCCTGCCGCAGGATCGAGCAGAGCGAGGAAGAACCATCCTGGCTGAACTGGCTGATGCTGCCGGCCGCAGCACCGGTTATTTCCATCGTATCTTCAAGGCGGCCACCGGGCTGACACCGAAGGACTATGCCGCCGCGCACCGCGCCGCCAGGGTCCGCCAGGGCCTGGAAGACGGCGCCAGCGTGACGACGGCGATCTACGATGCCGGCTTCAATTCGAGCGGACGTTTTTATGAGAAATCCACTGGCATGCTCGGCATGACGCCGACGCGCTATCGCGCCGGCGGCGCCGATGAAGAGATCCGCTTCGCCGTCGGCGAGACCTCGCTCGGCGCCATCCTGGTCGCGTCCAGTCAAAAGGGCGTCGCCTCGATCCTGCTCGGCGACGATCCTGACGCACTGGTGCGCGACCTGCAGGACCGTTTCCCCAGGGCACGGCTAATCGGCGGCGATCACGACTACGAGGCGCTGGTCGCCCGCGTCGTCGGTTTCGTCGAAGTTCCGGCGCTCGGTCTCGATTTGCCGCTCGACGTGCGCGGCACGGCGTTCCAGCAGCGCGTCTGGCAGGCCTTGCGCGACATCCCCGTCGGCCGCACGGTTTCCTATGCCGAGATCGCGCAGCGCATCGGCGCGCCGAAGGCAACCCGCGCCATCGCCGCCGCCTGCGCGGCCAACAACCTTGCCGTCGCCATTCCCTGCCATCGCGTGATCCGCAAAGACGGCGCCCTGTCCGGCTACGCCTGGGGCGCGGAGCGCAAGCGCGCGCTGCTCGACCGCGAGGCGGACGGGTCGAACGCACCCGGCAGCGCCTACCGATCCGCGCGGAGATGACGGCCAAGCATGCGCGCGATGGCAAGATCTCATGACAGCGTCACCGATGGGACCACCGCCGGCAAACGCGCCGAAAAGGCGAAATCCCAAGTCATGGCTGCCATCGGCGGACTTGTCGATGAGGGTAAGGCTGAGTGGAACCACACCGCAACCGGCGACATCGAGCTGCGGCTGCTGAGCGGTGAGGTGTTCGTGCTCGGAGAAGTGTCGGTCACGCGTGTGGCATGAGCATGCTTGGCTGAAGTGCGGACGGTTCAAAATCAGCACTCTATGGCGCGCCCCTCTGTCCTGCCGGACATCTCCCCCACAAGGAGGGAGATTGGCAGTTCCGGCGCCGGCTCTCGTCCTGCAACGTTGGAGAT
>NZ_RZTF01000227.1:5666-7145 GCF_004023175.1 Mesorhizobium sp. M7A.F.Ca.MR.362.00.0.0 | reverse complement strand
CAGCCAATCTCCCCACCCGTGGGGGAGATGTCCGGCAGGACAGAGGGGGGCGCCATAGAGCACCTACCTTTGCGCCTTTCAGGCAGATTTGAATTTGAAAGCAAGCACCGGAGTGAGACACGGCCGGCACGTGGCTAGGGTTCAGCCACAAACAAAGGAGTGAAGGCAATGAACCTTATACAAACCACTATGCCGATGGCCGCCTGCAACGTCGCCGCCCTCGGCACCATCGCCTATGCCATCGGCGAATCCCCCATCGGCAAAATCCTGGCGGCGCGCAGCCAGATCGGCGTCTGCGCCATCCTGATCGGCTCGGATGCCGACACACTGGAGCAGGATCTCGCCAACCGCTTCCCAGGCAAGATACTGGCCAAGGACGAGGCCGCACTGCGCGACGATCTCGCGGCAATCGCGCGCTTCATCGAAATGCCCGGCGTCGGCTTCGACCTGCCGCTCGACCTGCGCCACGGCACGCCATTCCAGCAGCGCGTGTGGGAGGCGCTCCGAGGCATCCCGTGCGGCGCCACCATCACCTACACCGCGCTCGCCCGGCATATCGGCCAGCCGAACGGCGCCCGCGCCGTGGCGACCGCCTGTGCGGCCAATGCGATTGCGCTGGGCATTCCCTGCCACCGTGTTGCCCGCGCCGACGGCACGCTGTCGGGCTACCGCTGGGGCGTCGAGCGCAAGCGCGCTCTGATCGACAAGGAGGCTACGATATGAATGCCCATGCCAAAATTGCCGCATCGGCGGTTGAAGCTGCTCAGACACGTGTTGCTGATTACGACTGGCCCGCCCTTGCCGCCGAACTGGACGGCTTCGGCTGCGCGGTGATTGAAAAGCTGCTGTCGCCCGAAGAGTGCCGACAGATCGCCGACCTCTATCCCGAGGAGAAGCATTTCCGCAGCCACATCCATATGGCCAGGCACGGCTTCGGCAAGGGCGAGTACCGCTATTCCGCTATCCCTTGCCCGACCTCCTGGGTGGCCTGCGCAGCGCGCTCTATCCCAGGCTGGCCGAGGTCGCCAATCGGTGGAACGAGCGCATGGGGCAGGCCATGCGCTATCCCACGACGCATGCCGCGTTTCTCGAGCAGTGCCATGCCGCCGGCCAGACACGGCCGACGCCGCTGCTGCTGCAATATGTGCCTGGCGACTTCAACTGCCTGCACCAGGATCTCTATGGCGATCTCGCCTTTCCGCTGCAGGTGGCGATCCTGCTCTCCGAACCGGGCCGGGATTTCACAGGCGGCGAGTTCGCGCTGACCGAGCAGCGCCCGCGCATGCAGAGCCGAGTCGAAGTGGTGCCGCTGCGGCAGGGCGACGCCGTTGTGTTCGCCGTCCACAACCGGCCGGTGCAGGGCACCAAAGGCAACTACCGCGTCAATCTGCGCCACGGCGTCAGCCGGCTGCGCTCAGGCATGCGCCACACGGTAGGGATTATTTTCCACGATGCGAAGTGAGCAGGGAGAAGATGGAG
>NZ_RZTF01000227.1:0-5641 GCF_004023175.1 Mesorhizobium sp. M7A.F.Ca.MR.362.00.0.0 | reverse complement strand
CACCCCGCCGGTGCATAACGGCTGACCACCATGCCGCAGGCATAGGCCTTCGAGCCGAGCAGCCGCAGGTTCCTAAAACCGCCCTGATCAAAAATCCGGCGGCCCGCCCCCAGCACCGCCGGGTTGACGAACAGCTGGAACTCGTCGACCAGCCCGGCCGCGATCAGCGCTGACGCGAAACCGGCGCCGCCGAACACGGCAATGTCGCCACCCTCGCCCGTCTTCAGCGCGTTGACCTCGCGCGGCAGGTCGCCGCTGGCCACACTGGTGCGCTCCCAAGCCGGCTCCCAGGCCGATTGCTTGAGCTTGTTGCTGAGCACCACCTTGCGGGCGTCGACGATGCGCTGCGCAAAGGCGTAGAACGGATCGTGCGGAAACTTCTTCGCCGCAGTGCCCCAATGGGTGAGGTAGCCCTCCTGTGCCATTTTGCGGCTGAGCAGGATGGTATCGACGCCTGCGAAGACAGCGTTGAAGTCCTGCTTCAGCGCATCGTCCCAGGCGCTCTCGTCACCCCACTCCCAGAGCTGCCAGGAATGGTCCTCGGTGGCGCCGACAAAGCCGTCGACCGATATCTGCATCTGCAGGACCAGCTTTTTCACCGTCATTCTCCTCACGGCCATCGCAGTTTACATTTGGAACCGTTGACGCAAGGCCAAAACGATGTCAATAGTAAAGTGATTTAAAAATGGAACCATAGATGTCGACGCGCGAAAAATCCGACTGCCCGATCAACCTGTCGCTCGAACTGATCGGCGACCGCTGGACGCTGCTCATCATCCGCGACATGGCTTTCGCCGGCAAAAGGCACTTTCGCGAATTCCTGCAATCCGACGAAGGCATCTCCTCGCGCACGCTGGCCGAGCGACTGCAGACGCTTCAGGAGGAAGGCATCCTCACCAGAAGCGACGACCCGACGCATGGCTTGAGAACGGTCTACCGGCTGACCGAGGCAGGTATCGACCTCTTGCCGGTGCTGGCGACGCTCGGCGCCTGGGGCAGCAAGCACCGTAAGGCCGACGATAGGCTGGCGCGGATTGCCGAAGAACTGGCGGCGGGTGGCGAGGCGGAACTGGAACGGATGAAGGCGGCGCTGCGGGCGGAGCATATTGTCTAGGTGATTGCGCTCGAACTGGCTTGGCTGTTGCTGCACAAATCGCCCGTCGCTTGACAACGACCCGTGCCTGTTCTTTATTTGTTCCAATTCTATCAGCAACTGTGATGTGCGGTCGGGATGGAAACGACAGCCACCATCCTGCATGCCGATCTCGACGCTTTCTACGCCTCGGTCGAGCAGTTGCTCGATCCGTCGCTGCGCGGCAAGCCGATCGCGGTGGGCGGCGGCGTCGTGCTCGCCGCTTCCTATGAGGCCCGCGCCTTCGGCGTGCGCGGCGGCATGCCGGGGCGCAAGGCGCGTGAGCTGTGCCCGCAGCTGATCTTCGTCGGCGGCAATTTCAGCCACTACCAGCGGCTGGGCGACGCGGCGATCAAGGTGCTCGACGATTTTACCCCGGTGGTCGAGCGCATCTCCATCGACGAGGCGTTTGCCGACGTCGCCGGCTGCACGCATCTGTTCGGCTCGCCGCAGGAGATCGCAACGACCATCCGCCGCCGCGTGCGGGCCGAACTCGGCCTGCCGATCTCGATCGGCGTGGCGCGCACCAAGCATCTGGCCAAGATCGCCTCCCAGGTGGCAAAACCCGACGGGCTGGTGGTGGTCGACCCCGGCAGCGAGCTCGCTTTCCTGCACGACCTGCCGGTCGGGCTGATGTGGGGCGTCGGCCCGGCGACCAGGGCGAGGCTGGCGGAAATCGGCGTCGAGACCATCGGCCAGCTGGCCAGGACGCACAGCGGCGCGCTAACGCGGCTGCTCGGTCCCGCCGCCGGCGAAAAGCTCGCCGCCTTGTCATGGAACCGCGACCCGCGAAAGCTCGAAACGCATAGCCGCGCGCATTCGGCCGGCGCCCAATCGGCGCTGGGCCAAAAACCCGCCGTAGCGCGGATCATCGTGCCCACTCTGCTGCATCTGGCCGACCGTGTCGCCAGCCGGCTGCGCGCCAAGGCGCGGCCCGGCCGCACGGTGACGGTACGCGTGCGCTTTGCCGATCTCAGCGCCGTCACGCGCTCGATCACGCTTGACCAGCCGATCTCGGCGACCGCGATGCTGGCCGAGATCGCCGGCGATCTGGTGCGCGGCGTCCTCGCCGACAACCCCCACGAAAGAACGATCTCGCTGCTGGCGATCTCGGTGTCGCATCTTGAGGAAAGCTTCGAGCTGCAGCTCGAACTGCCGCTCGGCCTCGCCGACGAGAAACGCCGGCCCGGCACCCGAAAAGGCCTGGCACGCTTCGACGCCGACCGCGCCATCGACAAGATCCGCGAACGCTTCGGCAAACAGGCGGTCGGCTACGGCACGGTGGCACTGGAAGCGGCGCGCTCCGTGCCCGACGAATTCAGGGAGCTGGCGGAGAAGGAGCTTTGAGGCCAGGGCAAGGCTATGGGCCGGTACGCGAGTAGCGATGGACCCGGACGCCACTAGAGCTTGTCCCGTGCCAGGGCTCGCAGGCTATGCCGTCATGGTCGGCATCGTGAGTCGGCCAACGGCACGGGCGGCAGTGCAGTTCGGGAATGCCGCAAGGTGCCTCAGCACCGAGAGAGATGTATCAAACCGAATGCCGATGAAGCCATAGATGATATAGCCCGACAACAGAATGAACGGCGCAAACAAGGCCACCCATCTCAGCCTGCCAAGGCGGCGACGGTGATAGGGTGAAGGCCGTCGCAAGAATGGCAGGAGCATTCCCCGCCAACTCCCCGGTTGGAGTGCCCGAACCAGACTAGCGTCACCCAGGTACAGTAGCAATAACGGTCATCTCCGAACGGTTTCCTGCGTTCAGAGCGCGGCTATTGGATAGCGAAACGCCAGTTCTATGCCTCGCCATCCCAGTACCGCCTCACCGCTGCCATGTCGAAAATGCCGTCGCGCCGGCGCAAGGCGTAGACCGCCATCTTGTTGGAATCGGGATAGACGCAGACCTCGTTGGGGTTTTTCTCGCCGATCATCAGATAGCGGCACGGCTCCGTACCGCTGTTGAGGAAGGAATGCCCGATCGCCAGGCCGGCGGCAAAGCAGACATAGTCGCCGGCCTTCATCTCGTGGCGCTCCTCGCCAAGCAGCAGCGTCACCTGCCCTTCCAGGATCAGCGCGTGCTCCTCTTCGAGCATGTGGTAGTGCCTGGGCGCCAGGCGCATGCCGGGGGCCGGCGCCTCGATCAGCATGCCGACATGATAGTCGGATCGTCCCAGCGCCGCATAGGTCAGATGCCTGCACCGGCCGCCGAACCGCGGGCCTTCGCCCTCGACCTTCCATTCGACGGCATCGCTGGCGACAGGCGGGATCGGCACGGCTGGGGGTTTGGTGATACCGGACATCACATCCGACGGCAGCGGATCGCCGGCGGCAAGGCCGGTGTTCTCGCCGTCCCAGTAAGTTCGGGGTGCCGAGAGGTCGAAGATCGCGCGCCTGCCCAGCGCCCGCACCAGGACCTTGTTGGAGGCCGTGTAGACGACCACGTCATTCGGGTTGCGCTCGCCGACGATGACATAGCGGCACGGCGCGTCGCCGGTGTTGATGAGGCAATGCCCCGCCGCGGCACCAGCCGGAAAGCAGATGTAGTCGCCAGTCGTCATGGCATAGGCAGCGTCGCCGACATAAGCGGTCAGCATCCCTTCGAGGATGAAGACATGCTCTTCCTCGAAAATATGGTAATGCGCCGGCGACGTCTGCTTGCCCGGCGGCAGTTCCTCGATCGCCACGCCGACATGGTAATTCTCGCCGAGGGCGGCAAGCGAAAGATGCCGGTAGCGCACACCGAAGCGCGGCACATCGGACCATTCCGTCCATGGCACGCTGTCCGATGCGAATGGCACGGGCGCTTTATCGTCTGCCATAGGGCCTCCCTGGTCCTGTCCCCCTGCCCTCGTCGCACTGCCATGCTGCTAGAGGATCCACGACAGGACAAAGCTGCCAGCTTCCGGCTAAACCGCCAAGCGGTGTTCGCGACGCTCCTGACAAAGCCAGACAGGAATCGCTCGCTTCAACCCCTGATCGCCTTGCCGGCCTGCTGCAGCAGCTCGAATGCCGCGAAGCGCTTGGCGTGCCAGCCGGCCAGCGTGGCATCGGGATGATAGACCTCGCCGAGTTCCGACATGCCGGCCATCGCCCGCGTCAGATCCTTGTAGGCACCGGCGGCGACCGCGCCCAGCATCGCCGAGCCGAGCAGCACCGGTTCCGGCGAGGTCGACGCCACCACCACCATGCCTGTGGTATCGGCAAGCAGCTGGCGCACCAGCGGGCTTTGGCCGGCGCCGCCGCTGACCACGATGGTGTCGACGGCAATGCCCTTGTCATGCTCGGCCCGCACGATCTGGCGCGCGCCATAGCCCAGCCCGCAGACCCCGGCGACATAGAGCTCGACCAGGCTGTCGAGGCTGGTGTCGAGATCAAGCCCGGCGATCAGCGCTCGCGCGTCCGGGTCGGCGAAAGGTGCGCGGTTGCCGAGAAACTCCGGCACCACATGGATACCGCCGACCAGCGCCGGCGTCGCTGCGGCCCCATTGCGGCTTTGCGCCTGCAACGACAGCCAGGCGCTGAGGCTGAGCCCCTCGGCTTGCGCCTTGGCGGTCGCTTCGCCAGCCGCGGGATGCATGCGCACCAGATGGTCGATAGCAGCACCGGCTGCCGACTGGCCGCCCTCGTTCAGCCACAGGCCCGGCACCATGGCCGAGAAATACGGACCCCAGACGCCGTCGACGAAGGCCGGCGCCGCGGTCGACGACATGGTGCAGGCCGAGGTGCCGAAAACATAGGCCATGCGCGACAGAACGCTGCCGAACTCGCCGCGCGCACCGACCGTACCGACGCCACCGGCATGCGCATCGATCAGGCCGGCCGCTACCGCGATGCCGGGGACGAGGCCAAGGTCCGCAGCCGCCTGCGCGGTCAGCCCGCTGCCAAGTGCGGCACCCGCCGGCACGATCTGCGTGCCGATGCGCGCGAATGCCTCGTCGGCCAGGCTCCCTAGTCCGATGGTGCGGAAATAGGCCTCGTCCCAGCGGCTTTCATGCGCCAGATAGGTCCATTTGCAAGTCACCGTGCAGACCGAGCGGGCAAGGCTGCCGGTCGCCCGCCAGGTGAGGAAATCGGGGAGGTCCATGAACTGCCAGGCGGCGTTGAACGTGTCGGGCAGGTTTTCGGCCAGCCAAAGGAGTTTCGGCGTTTCCATCTCCGGCGAGATGACGCCGCCGACATAATTCAGCACCGCCTCTCCGCTGCGGTTGATGCGGCGCGTCTGCTCGACCGCGCGGTGATCCATCCAGACGATGATGTTGCGTTCCGAATTGCCGGATCTGCTCACCGGCAGCGGCACGCCGCCCTCGCCCAGCACCACCAGCGAACAAGTGGCGTCGAACCCGATGCCGGCGATCGCCTCGGGCGCCACGCCCGATTGAGCGACCGCTTCCCGCGTGGCCGCGCAAACCGCCCGCCAGATGTCATTGCTCGACTGCTCGACAATGTCGCCGGCCTCGCGCCAGACCTCGATATCGCGCTTGGCAGAGGCGAGCATGTTTCCAGTGTGGTCGA
>NZ_RZTF01000226.1:8649-10647 GCF_004023175.1 Mesorhizobium sp. M7A.F.Ca.MR.362.00.0.0 | reverse complement strand
ACAGGATTGCGATTTCCTTGCGAGCTGCCGGAAACGCGAAAGCCCGGCTGAGGGCCAGCCGGGCTTTCTATGGTGGTGTGGCTTTAGCCGCCACGGAGAACATCAATCTTCAGGCGGCGTAGCCGCCATAGCCACGCGCAACGGCGTGCACGCCCGCCACCGGCTCGAGGTCCGGCCACAGGATGCCGGCGGCTTGCGCGAATTCGAGCAACGCCCGGCGCGCCTGCTCGACGCTCACATAACCTGGAACGGCCAGATCACATGTCTCCACCGCGTTTCGGTAAAGCGGGCCGCGGCGGGAGGTCGTCCAATTGGTGAGGAAATCGTGCATTTCGGCCAGCGAGGCAATCTCGCGCTTGAAGCCGAGGCCGACCGACAGTGCGACCGGTGAATGAAACAGCTTGTCGTGCATGAAGCGGGCTCCTGGTTTTTCGCGCGCTTGGAGAGATATCCGGGCGGGTCCGCGAACGGGACGCCGTGAAACGCGCAATGAGGCCGGAGGTTCCAGCTTGGGACTTGGCGATTTTTTTGATTGTGCCTGGTCGGCGAAGTTATCAATTCGCAGCGCAACGATCGCGTGCCGGACGCTCAACGGCTCCGCAGCCCCCTTGGCGACGGCAGGCTCTCCAAAATCCCGAAGGAGCCATCGAGATCGCTTGCCGCCTTGAGGCTCACGCCTTCTTCACGAACTCGGTCTTGAGCACCAGGCCTTTCACTTGCTTGGTGTTGCATTCGATCTCGCCGGGATTGCCGTTCAGGCGGATGGCCTTCACCAACGTGCCGCGCTTGATCGTCTCCGAAGTGCCTTTGACTTTGAGGTCTTTGATCAGCGTTACGGAATCACCGTCATTCAATTGAGCGCCATTGCTGTCGCGCACGATTACATCGTTCGGCATGCCATCTCCTGTGATTTGGATCCCACTACCAGATCAGATGAGAATCCCAAAACCGATGACGACCGGCAACCGTCAATATTTCAGGGGGCCCATCTGGTGGCGACGAGAAGACGCTCAGCACGTAAATGCCTAAGTCTTCGACGCCCAAGGTGGATGAACGCTTGGGGGAAGTCCGGCATCGTCTGCAGGTACCGCTGCCAGATCTGATCCATGACCGTGGTCGGCGTGGCACATCGAAGCCGGCGCCGCCGACAACCTCCTCGATCTCCGCCACCACGCGTGAATCCGTCGCCTGCCGCATCTCGGCTTCCGCTCTGTGCCATCGAGCGGATTGGCAGCTACGCCTGTTTGTCGTCCGGATGGCCAAGCTCGCAGAACCACCCGCCCAGATACTTCACCGATGGCGCCTTGGGATCCGGAATCTGCGTCTTCGCCTCGACCGCTGCCCGGAACGGCTCGGCACTATCCTGCGGAGAAAACCCCAGATGGTTGGCGCCGCTGTTGTCGACCGTTTTCACCTTGTTGTCGGAAAGGCCGAAGGAGATCGTATGGCCGACGCGCGGCGCGGTGAGAGCTGCCTCGACCAGACGCACACAATCGGCGAAGGAGAGGTATGACCACAGCATGCGACGGTCCGCCGGTTCGGGGAAGGACGAAAAGATGCGCAGGCACGCCGTCTCGATGCCGAACTTGTCCCAGTAAAGCCGGCTCAGGCTCTCGACGAAGTTCTTCGACACGCCATAGAGGCTGTCGGGACGCACCGGCGCGTCGACGCCGATATGCGCCTCGACCTCGTGATAGCCGACGGCATGCACGGAGGAGGCATAGATGACTCGTTTCACCCCGTGTTTCCGGGCGCCCTCGTAGATGTGATAGGAGCCGCGGATGCTGGAATCCAGGATGGTTTGCCATTCGCATTCGAGTGGTGCGCCGCCGAAATGCACGATCGCATCGCAATCCTTGGTGGCGGCAAACGTCGCCTCCATATCGGCGAGGTCGAAGACCGCTTCTTCCTCGTGTGGAGCAAGATCGCCGAACGGTTCGCGGCCGGCCAGGCGGATCGTTTTTGCCAGCGGCACCAGCCCCTTTCGCAGTTCCGAAC
>NZ_RZTF01000226.1:3146-8639 GCF_004023175.1 Mesorhizobium sp. M7A.F.Ca.MR.362.00.0.0 | reverse complement strand
GTGATCAGGATGCGTTCGTAATGCGGCATGATTTACTCCACTTGCGCGACGGCGGCGTTGATGCGCGCGATCGCTTCGGTCAGCACCTCTTCGCCGGTCGCGGTCGAGATGCGGAAATAGGGGGAAAGTCCATAGGCGGCGCCCGGCACCGAGGCCACGCGCCCTTCGTTCAGGAGATAATTCGCCACCGCCGTGTCGTCCTCGAGCACGACGCCTTTTGGGGTCCTGCGGCCGATCAGGCTGGCGCATCCGATATAGGCATAGAAGGCGCCTTCCGGTGGCGAAAGCGTAAGACCGTTGATCCGCCTGATGCCGTCGACGACAAGGTCGCGGCGCGCCTCGAACGCCTGCCGAAAGCGTGCCACCTCGTCCTGGGGGCCGTTGAGCGCGGCCACCGTCGCCGCTTGCGCGATCGAGCAGACGGACGTGCAGGACTGGCTCTGGATGATCGCCATCGCCCTGGTGAGCGGCGCCGGCCCGGCGGCATAGCCGACACGCCACCCGGTCATCGCATAGGATTTGGAGACGCCGTTGACGATCAGGGTGCGGTCCCTGAGTTCCGGGCAAGCCTTGCCGAAGGAGACGAAGTCGCGTCCGTCGAACAGGATGTGCTCGTAAATCTCGTCGGAAAGCACCAGCACCTGCGGATGCCTTGCCAAAACCGCTCCGAGTGCCCGCAGGTCCGATTGCGAATATATGGCGCCGGAGGGGTTGCCTGGCATGTTGAGGAACAGCCATTTCGTCCTTGGCGTGATGGCTTTTTCCAGTAACTCCGGCGTCAGCCGGAAGCCCGAAGTTTCCGGGCACTCGATGAGGACAGGCGTGCCGCCGAGCAGCTTCACCATTTCGGGATAGGAGACGAAGTAGGGCGCCGGCAGGATCGCTTCGTCACCAGACTCCAGCGTCGCCATCAGCGCGTTGAAGATGATCTGCTTGGCGCCATTGGCCACGACGACGTCGTCCGCCGTGTAGTCCAGTCCGTTTTCGCGGCGGAACTTGCCGGCCACGGCTTCGCGCGCCTCGGCCGTGCCGGCGGCACCCGTGTATAGCGTCTGGCCGGCCTTCGCGGCGAAATGCGCCGCTTCGATGATGTGGCTCGGTGTCGGGAAATCCGGCTCGCCCAGGCCAAGATCGATCACGTCGACGCCCTTGGCGCGCAGGGCCTTGGCTGCCTGCGAAGCAGCCATGGACGCCGACGGCTTCACCGCAGACAGGCGCGAGGCAATGTAGCTCATTTGCCGTTCTCCGAAATGTATTCCTTGGAGCGGTCGTTCGCCCGCGCCTCGGTGCTGCGATTGGACGGATCGCCATAGCCGCCGCCGCCCGGCAATTGGAGGATCAGCCGACGGCCGGCCGGAACATGCTGCCAGCCTTTGGGTCGCATGTGCGTGCCATCGTCCAGCCTGACCACGCCGGCCACTCCAGGTCCGCCGCCGTTGCGCCCGTGGGCGGGATGATTGACGCGGTCGAACATGGCCGAGAAATCGAATTCATGGCCCTCGATCGCCTCGATTTCGATAACCTGCCCGAGCCCGCCGCGAAACTCGCCGTCGCCGCCGGAATCGGGCCGCAGTTCCTTGCGCCAGATGACGATCGGGCCGGTGTGCTCCGTTGCCTCGATCGGCATCGTATGGACTCCGGAGGGGAAGGCCGTCGCCGACAATCCGTCGAGACCGGGGCGCGCGCCCATGCCGCCGGAATTGAACATCAGCACCTCGGCGCGGCGGCCCGAACCGCCGGAGACCGGCCGAACCGAGATATGGATGTTCCACAGTGCGCCGGCGCCCTCGGCAAGAATCTTGCCGGGCATCGCCTTGGCGATCGCGCCGAGCACCAGATCGGGAACCATGTGGCCGAAGATGTGCCTGAGCGCCACCGGCGCCGGCCGCACGGCGTTCAGGATGTTGACCGGAGACGACACGGTGAAGAAGGCGAGCGACGCGGCATTGTTAGGAATATCGGGCGCCACCACGCATTTCAACGCGTAGCAGGCATAGGCCTTGCTGTAGATGATCGGGCAGTTGATGCCCCATCGGCTCATCGGGTCGGTACCGGTGAAATCGACCTCGACGCCGGCGTCCCGAACCGTGACCGTCGCCGCGAGTTTCACCGGCTCGTCGTAGCCGTCGGTCACCAGCGCGTTCGACCAGCTGCCTTTGGGCATCGCCTTGATGCGTTCGACCATGGCGTCGCGGGTGCGCGAGAAGATGAACTCGCCAAGCCCGTCCAGCGATGCCAGGCCGATCTCCTTCATCATGTCGACGAGGCGTCGGTGGCCGACTTCGTTGCAGGCGGCGAGCGAATAGAAATCGCCGACGACCTGGTTCGGCTCGCGGACGTTGGCGCGCAGGATCCTGACGAGATCGAGATTGACCTTGCCCTTCTCCGCGAACTTCATGATCGGGATCTGGATGCCTTCCTCGTAGACCGACTTGCCGTCAGCGCCGAAGCCGCGCCCACCGACATCGACCACATGCGCCGTGCAGGCGAAGAACGCAACCAATTCGCCGTTCAGGAACGACGGCGACACCATGGTGATGTCGTGCAGGTGGCCCGTGCCCAACCAGGGGTCATTGGTGACGTAGGTGTCGCCCTCGAACATGGCTTCGCGCGGGATTTCATTCATGAAATGCAGCACCGCCTCGGCCATGGTGTTTACATGGCCGGGCGTTCCCGTCACCGCCTGTGCCAGCATCTGGCCGCGGGGATCGAACACGCCCGCCGACAGGTCGCCTGACTCGCGCACCGATGTCGAGAAAGCCGTGCGCAGCAAGGTGAGGGCCTGCTCCTCGACCACCGAGATCAACCGGTTCCACATGACCTGCATGCGGATTTCACTGATGTCGCTCATGCCTGGCTGCCTTTGCGGATCAGAAGGATCGCGCCGTCGCTCTGGATGACGGCGTCGAAGCTCGTGGTGACGACGGTGGATGTCTCGCGTTCGACGATGATGACCGGGCCCGCCACCCGATCGCCGGTGCACAGCCCCTCCCGTTCGACGATGCCATAGGTCCGTGGCGCGCCGCTGGCCGGATCGAACACCGCGCGGCTTGTTGCCGGCTGAGTGGTCCGCTTGCCGGTGATCAGCTCGTGCCTGGCGACAGCAGGCCGGACATCCGTCGCCTTCACGGACCAGGTGACGATCTCGATTTCCAGGCCGCCAAGTCCTTCGATGGCGCGGCCGAAGAAGCGTTGGTAATTCGCCTGGAACAAATCCTCGAGCGTGGTTGCGGCATCCTTGCCGAACGGCTCGTCCGGCAGCGGCACGGGGATTTCCCAGCCCTGGCCGGCGTAGCGCATGAAGGCTGTGATTTCGCATGTGATCGTACCGTTGGCCCCTGCCCGCACGAAGCTTTCGGCTGACACTTTGAGGTCGTCGAGCAAAGCATTGGCCTCGGCCGGCTTGAACTGCGACAGCCGCGTCAGCCGGGATGCCAGGGCTTCGTAGCCGAACGGAGCCTTGAGGAAGCCGATCGCCGATCCGACGCCCGCGCCCTTGGGGACGATGCACTGGTCGATGCCGAGTTTCTCGCAAAGCCTTGCGGCGTGAAGCGGGGCCGCGCCACCGAAGGCGATCATCACGTTGTCGGAAATGTTTTTGCCGTTTTCGACGGCATGGACGCGGGCGGCATTGGCCATGTTCTCGTCCACCACCTCGCAGATGCCGAAGGCCGTCGCCATGGCATCGAGCGACAGGCGTTCGCCGACATCGCGCAGGATCGCCTGTTCGGATGCGGACGTGTCCAGCCCGATGGCGCCGCCGGCGAAATTGTCGGGATCGAGCTTGCCGAGCACCAGGTCGGCATCTGTGATGGCCGGGCGCCTGCCGCCGCGGCCGTAGCAGGCCGGGCCAGGTTCCGATCCGGCACTTTCGGGACCGGTCTGGATGCGGCCCATGGCGTCGACCCAGGCGATCGAGCCGCCGCCGGCGCCGATCTCGATCATCTCGATCACGGGAATGGAGATCGGCATGCCGGAACCTTTGCAGAAGCGATAGGTACGCGCCACTTCGAAGGTTCTGGCGGTGCGCGGCGCATAATCCTCGATCAGGCAGATCTTTGCAGTGGTGCCGCCCATGTCATAGGAGACGACCTTTTCCAGGCCGAATCGCCTGGCGATGTCGGCGGCGAAGATGGCGCCGCCGGCCGGGCCGGACTCAACGAGGCGCACGGGAAATTCCGAGGCCGTCTCCACCGAGATCAGACCGCCCCCCGAATGGATCATGAAGACCGGGCACTCGGCGCCCATCTCCTTCAAGCGAGTCTGGAAACGCGCGAGATAGTCCGCCATCTGCGGCCGCACATAGGCGTTGGCGCAGACCGTGTTGAAGCGTTCGAACTCGCGCATCTGCGGCGAGACTTCGGCGCTGATCGAAATCGGGATGGTAAGCTTGCGGGACAGGATAGCGCGCGCCCGGCGCTCATGATCAGGGTTGGTGTAGGCGTGGATGAAGCCGATCGCCACGGAGCCGAAACCGCCGGCCGCGATCCGGTCGGCAATGCCTTCCAGGGCGGCTTCGTCGAGCGGTTGAAGCTCCTGGCCTTCCGCGCCGATCCGGCCCTTTACCGTGAAACGGTGCTCGCGCGGGATTAGCGGCGCCGGCAGCTGCAGGTCGAGGTCATACTGCTCGAAGCGGTTTTCCGTGCGCATCTCGATGACATCGCGGAACCCTTCGGTGGTGACCAGTGCGGTCTTGGCGCCACGGCGTTCGATGAGCGCATTCGTCGCCAGCGTCGTGCCGTGGATGATGATGCCGATCTCGGCAAGCGCGATACCGGCATCGCGCGTGACGACGGCAATGCCGTCCAGGATCGCCTGCTCGGGCGCCGCGTAATTGGTCAATACCTTGGTGGAGAAGATCGTTCCCCTGAGGTCGAGCGCGACGTCGGTGAACGTGCCGCCGATGTCCGCGCCGAGACGGATGTCGTCTTTGGAGGTCATGCCTTGGCCTTCTGGGAAGCGAGCGCGGCGTCACGCATCTGGGAAAGGGTCTGTCGGGGCGTCAGCGCTTCGGGAGATATGGCGATGTCGAGGACCGCTCCCGTCACGGATCCGAGCGCCCGATCGAACGCCGCCGCGAAATCGCGCGTCGCCTCGACCCGCTCGGCATGGAAGCCATAGGCCTTAGCCAGTGTCACGAAATCAGGGTTTTCGAGCGACGTGCCCGAAACGCGCGCCGGATAGTGGCGCTCCTGATGGGCGCGGATCGTGCCGTAGATGCCGTTGTTGAGGATCAGCACGATCGGCTGCGCGCCAGCCTGCATAGCGGTTCCGAGTTCCTGGCAATTCATCTGGAAGTCGCCGTCGCCGGCAAAGCAGACGACCGTGCGTTCTGGAAACGCAACCTTGGCGGCAATTGCCGCCGGCAGGCCGTAGCCCATGGCGCCAGACTGCGGGGCGAGCAGCCGTGCGTCCGGCCCGAACTTGAAGAACTTGTTCGGCCAGACGGTGAAATTGCCGGCGCCGTTGGTGAGAATGACGTCGGCAGGCAGG
>NZ_RZTF01000226.1:0-3136 GCF_004023175.1 Mesorhizobium sp. M7A.F.Ca.MR.362.00.0.0 | reverse complement strand
CTCCACCATGTCCACCGGGCCGGGCTGGACGGGCGCGCCGAATGTCCCTTCATAGGCTTTGCGGGCCGCGGCGCGCCAGTCCGCCCAGCCGCCTTTGACGGGCGTCAACGCCCGGGCAAAAGCGTTCGGCCCGGCATGGATACCGATAGCCGGCACATAGATCTTGCCGATCTCGCGATCGGAGCCATGGACATGGATCAGTTTCTGGCGCGGCACCGGCACGGACAGCAGCGTATAGCCGTCCGTGGTCATCTCGCCAAAACGCACATTGACGGCCAGGATCACGTCGGCGTCGCGGAGCAGGGCTTTGACATGCGCCACCATGCCGACGCCGGCCTCGCCGACAAAGACCGGCGAATGGTTGTCGAACTGGTCCTGATAGCGAAAGGCCGCCACGACAGGGATGTCGGAAACCTCTGCGAAAGCCTGTAGCGCCGCGCGTCCGTCCACGGTCCAGTTGGCGCCGCCCATGAGCAGGACCGGCCTCTCGGCCTTGGCCAGCAGCCTGAAGGCCGAAGCGATCGCTTCCGGCGCCGGCGCCGGCTCGAAAATGGCCGCCGGTGCGCTGAGCGGAGCCGCTTCGGTCATGGTGGTCAGCATGTCCTCGGGCAGCGCGACCACGACGGGACCAGGTCGTCCGGTCAATGCGGTCGTCCATGCCCGCGCCACAATCTCGGGCAGGCGCGCGACATCGTCGATCTCGACCGCCCATTTGGCGACCGTGCCGAACACCGACCGGTAGTCGATTTCCTGAAACGCTTCGCGGCCCTTCATGTCGGTGCCGACCTGGCCGACGAACAGGATCATCGGCGAACTGTCCTGCATGGCCGTGTGAACGCCGATGCTGGCGTTGGTGGCGCCTGGGCCGCGCGTCACGAAACAGATGCCTGGCGAGCCGGTCAACTTGCCGTAGGCCGAGGCCATGAACGCCGCGCCGCCTTCATTGCGGCAAAGCGTGTAGTCCAGCTTTCCCTGCGTGTCGTGCAGCGCGTCCAGGACGGCCAGATAACTTTCTCCGGGCACGCCGAAGCTCCTGGTCGCGCCAAGCCCGATCAGGCACTCGACGAGAAGGCGGCCGCCATTGCGGATCATGCTTCGACATCCTCACTTTGGCGGCAGGTCGATCGAGCCTGCCTTCGGTTCATAGGTGCACGCAGGCGGTTCGGGGCGAAATCAAGAAATGCCGTCTATTCGAAAGTTTTTCTTTGCCGAGCAGCGTGCACCAGCACGCCCGGATTCATCGTGCCCCGTGGATCGAATGCATCCTTGAGCCGCGCCATGAGTTCGCGCTCCAACGGACTGCGGTTTCGGTTGGCCATCGCGACCTTTGCGCGGCCAAGTCCATGCTCGGCCGCGAAACTGCCGCCCATTTCCGTGGCGAGCGACGATAGCGCCTCTGCGAACCGCTCGGCCTTGCCGTCAAAATCGGCGCGGCCTTCCGGCGGCGACAGATTGTAGTGGATGTTGCCGTCGCCGAGATGCCCGAACGGGTTTATCCGCACGCCGGGAAGAATGTCGTCGCAGATCTCTGCGCCGGCCTCTACGAAACGGGCGATAGCGCCCGGAGGCACCGAGATGTCGTGCTTCAGCTGCTCTCCTTCCAGCCTCTGTCCTTCCGGCTGCTCCTCTCGCAGCCGCCAGAATTGTGCGCGATGCGCGCCCGTCGCCGCCAATGCTCCGTCCAGCACCAGGCCTTGCTCCATGCCCCACTCCAGCGCCGAAGCCAGTATCTCGTCGAGCGGAACGCGGGGGGCGCCCGATGCCAGTTCGACCAGCACATAGACCTCGCCGCGTGCCTCCAACTGGTAGGCGAGGTCGGGCAGGTGTTTGAGGGCCAGTCCCAGCCCGATGTCGGAGAAGAACTCGAGCCCGGTCAGGAATTCCCCCGCCTCGCCCCGCAGAAAGGTGCCAAACGAAACCGCCGCGGCGAAATCGGGCATGACGACAAGCGCGCTCGCCTGCCGCCGCGGCATCGGGTAGAGCCGCAGGATCGCGCGCGTCACGATGCCAAGCGTTCCTTCCGCGCCGCAATAGAGCTTGCGCAACTGATAGCCGGCATTGTCCTTCTGCACCGCGCGCAGCCCGTTCCATATCGCCCCGTCAGGGGTCACGACCTCCAGGCCAAGCACGAGGTCTTGCATCATGCCATACCGGAATGCCTGGCTGCCGCCGGCATTGGTGCCGACCAGGCCGCCGATCCTGGCGCTGCCTTCCGCGCCGAGATGCATCGGAAACATCAGGCCGTGCGGTTCCAGCGCCTCGTGCAGCGCGGCAAGCACGGCTCCCGCCTCGACGAGGATCGAGCCGCTGTCCAAGTCCGGTTTGCCGATCGCCGTCATGCGCGAAAGCGAAACGATCACCGCATCCGGCCGATCGGCGACGGCGCCGCCGCAAAGCCCGGTGTTGCCGCCTTGCGGCACGACCGCCAGGCCGGCCGCGTGGCATGTCTTTACGACACTGGCCACTTCGGAGGTATCCGCAGGCCTGGCCACGCCCAGAGCCGCGACGCCGTAGCGATCGAGCCAATCGCGCTGATAGGGCCTGGCATCGCTGCCCGAAAGCCAGCCTTTCGGTCCGAGCATCTCGCGCAAGGCGGTGACGGGATCAGTCACGGACATGGCTGCGGCCTGACGCGGGATCGTTGCATCGATCAGTGACCAAGCACCTGCGACAGGAACTGCCGCGTGCGCTCGTTGCGGGAGGAGGTGAAGAATTCATCGGGAGGCGCCTCTTCGACGATCTCGCCTCCATCCATGAAAATTACCCGGTCGGCAACCCGGCGCGCAAAACCCATCTCATGCGTGACGCAGATCATTGTCATGCCTTCGGAGGCGAGCGTGACTATGACGTCGAGCACTTCCGCGATCATTTCCGGGTCGAGCGCAGAGGTCGGCTCATCGAACAGCATGATCTCGGGCTGCATGCAAAGGGCACGCGCTATCGCGACCCGCTGTTGCTGGCCGCCGGACAACTGACCGGGATACTTCATCGCCTGTTCGGGAATGCGTACCTTCTCCAGATAGCGCCGGGCGGTCGCCTCGGCATCCGCGCGCGGCACCTTGCGTACGATCATGGGCGCGAGCATGCAGTTCTCCAGCACCGTCATGTGTGGAAACAGGTTGAAGTGCTGGAACAC
>NZ_RZTF01000225.1:2220-10668 GCF_004023175.1 Mesorhizobium sp. M7A.F.Ca.MR.362.00.0.0 | reverse complement strand
GCCGCTCGACTGAGCAGTTCCACCAGACCGGCAACATCGGCGCGGTCGGCCTTGGCCACCGGCATGAATGCACAGTAGGGATGCCCGAGGCGCACGGAGACGGAGGAGAGCGCAATCAGCCGACCGGCCTCCAGATCGGCGCGCGCCATGACCCGCTGGCCAAGCGCGATACCCAGGCCCAGCCTTGCCGAGGCGATCGCAAGGCTGGACAGGCCGACGCGCCGCCCGTGCGACGGGTCGGGTGAGCGGCTGCCGCCGGAGGCCGCAAACCAGTCAGCCCAGGTCGGGTGCGAGGCATAGTTCGGCCCCCAATTGGTGTGGATGAACTGGCTCTCGTGCAAATCCGCCAGACTCGGATCGCCATTGCCGTGCCGGTGCCAGAATTCCGGTGCGCAGACAGGCAGGACGTCGTCATGGACGAGACGGACGAGTTTCAATCCGGGATAGTGATAATCGCCATAGCTGATGCGCAGGTCGATGTTCTGGCGCATCAGGTCGAGCGGATCGTCCTCGACCCGAACGTCGATCGCCATCTGCGGAAAGGCATCGAGAAGTACCGCCAGCCTCGGCGCCAGCCACAGTTCGGCCAGCGAGAACGGCACGCTGACGACCAGGCGCGTCCGCATCCCGCCCTCCAGCATGCGCTGGCCTATGGCGGCGATGTCTCCTAGTGCCTTCGCCGTCTGTGGATAGATGGCGTGGCCGGCGTCGGTGAGCGCGATGCGATTGCCGCTGCGCACGAACAATTGCTTGCCGAACCAGTTCTCAAGATTGCGTATCTGCTGGCTGACCGCTGCAGAGGACACACCGAGTTCAGAGGCGGCCAGAGTGAAGCTGCCGGCACGCGCCGCAACCTCGAAAGCCTTGATCGCATTCAACGGAGGTAGCCGTTCCACATCGATTCCGTAAGTTTTTCTTGGCCAATCCTAACTATTTTCGGCGTTGAGAGAAAGATTTTTTTGCCGTCTCATAGGCTCGAAACCTTCGGAGCCATGACGATGAAAGACATCCTCGATCTCGACCTCTATCCGCTCGACCGCGAAGGCAGCGCTGAATGGCAGCGCCTTGTCGAACAATCCGTCGCCGCGCTCGAAGCCGACGGCATGTTCAATCTGGAAGGGTTTTTGCGCCCCGGCGTGGCGGAACAAGCCGTGCGCGAAATCCAGCCGGTGATGGCCGCGCGCTCGCATGTGCACAAGCGGATGCACAACATCTACTTCAAGCCTGACATCCCCGAGCTTGCACCCGACCATCCGGCGCTGCGCAAGGTGGAGACCATCAGCCACACCGTCTGTGCCGACCAGATTCCGGCCAGCGTCGTGCTCGCCATCTACGAATACGAACCGCTGCTGCGCTTCCTGGCGGCGACGATGGGCAAGACCAGGCTGCATGTCATGCAGGATCCGTTGGCGCGAACCAATGTCATGGCCTATCGCGCCGGCGAGGCTTTGAACTGGCATTTCGATCGCTCCGAATTCACGACGACGCTGCTGCTGCAGGCAGCGGAATACGGCGGCGACCTCGAATACCGCACCGATCTGCGATCTGACGGCAATCCCAACTATGACGGCGTCGCAAGGCTGCTGGACGGGCGCGATCCCGATGCAAAGATCCTGCGCATGAAGCCCGGCACGCTGAATGTCTTCCGCGGCAAAAACACCGCGCATCGCGTCACCACGGTCGAAGGCGAGCGCGAGCGCATGATCGCGGTGTTTTCCTACTATGAAAAGCCCGGCGTGATGTTCAGCCCCGAGGAGCGGGTCGGCTTCTACGGCCGTGCCGCCTGAGACCGAAAGGCCGACATGCCAACGGCCCCCAAGAATCCGAAGATGACCTCTTGTTAGATTGTCGACAATCTGCTTGTCTTGCTTTCGATTTCCCTGGGAGTGGCCGAATGGCGAAAGCGGATTTCAGTCCGATTGCGGACACGACGCGACGCGCCGAGATCGTCGCGCTGTTGCGGCGCGCGATCCTGACCGGGCAGCTCGCACCCGGCCAGAAGCTCAACGAGCTGCGGATTTCCGAACAGATGCGGGTCAGCCGCGCGCCGTTGCGCGAGGCAATGCGCGAACTGGTCCAGGAAGGCATCCTGACCAGCATCCCCTATGCCGGCACCTTCGTCATCGAGGTCACAGCCAAGGACATCGACGATGCCTATTCGTTCAACAAGGTGATGGACGAGCTGGCCATCGAGCGGGCGTGGCCGCTGCGCGACCAGCGCTTCTTCGACGAGCTCGACCGGCGTCACGAAGCCGTGAAGCAGGCGACCCGTGCGTTGGACACGACACGCCAAATCGAAACCGCGCTGCAACTGCATGGCCTGATCTACGAATGGGCCGACAATTCGGTGCTGCTGGAAACCTGGCAGCGGCTGACCAGCCGGCTGCAGATGTATTTTGCGCTCCACCAGCATGCCCGCAATGAGCCGGTGCCGGCCGAAGACGTTCACGAAACCTATGTGCGGTTGCTGAAGGGCAAGGACATGCGTGCAGCCCAGCGCCATGCCAGGGAGCACATCGATCTCGATTTCGAGGAGTTGCTTGCCTATGCGCGCGACCTCGAACAACGCCCGTCGAGGGGCGCCTGACCCGTTCCCCACCATCACAGACAGCGGACAAGACACGTGCAGATCGAAACCATCAAGGCCTACCATGTCGTGCAGCCCTTCGTGGACGGGCCATACCGCATGTCGAAGGGGCGCGAGGCCGACGCTTTCGACGCGGTGATCGTGTCCATTGCATCAGACAGCGGCATCACCGGCTGGGGCGAGATGGCGCCGCTCGGCAATTTTTACTCGGCAGCCTTCCCGGCCGGCGTTCGCGCCGGCGTGGTCGAGATCTCGCCGCATCTGATCGGCCATGATCCGCGCGGACTAGCCAGCATCGGCCGGCTGATGGACACGGTGTTCAAGGGTCATCCCTACATCAAGTCGGCGCTCGACATGGCCTGCTGGGATCTGGCGGGGCGCGCCGCCGACGTGCCGCTGGTCACGCTGCTCGGCGGCAAGGAAAGCGACACCGCAGAACTCTACAAGGTCGTCACGCACGGCAGCGTCGACGCCATGGCCGCGCTGGCCAAGCGCATCGTCAAGGACGGCTTCCACCGGCTACAGGTCAAGGTCGGCGGCAATGTGCATGACGACATCGAACGTGTCACCGCGGTCGCCGCCTCAGTGCCGAAAGGCACGGTCATCTTCTGCGACGCCAATACCGGCTGGACGCCCTATCAGGCTCGCCAGTTCGCCGACGCGACGCGCAGCATCGACTACACGTTCGAGCAGCCCTGCACCACGATCGATGAAAACATGTCGGTGCGCCGCATGCTCGACAAGCCGATGGTGCTCGACGAATCCGTCACCTCGCTCGAGGCGATGCTGGAAATTCATCGCCTGGGTGCGGCCGACGGGCTGACCCTGAAGATCTCGCGCCTTGGCGGGGTGACGAAGACGCGCCAGATCCGCGACGTTGCCGTCGACCTCGGCTTCATGATCACGGTCGAGGACACGGGCGGCGCCGAGATCGACACCGCGGCCATGGCGCATCTGTCGTTGTCGACGCCGGAAGAGCGCCGGCTGCATGCCATCGCCTTCCATGAATGGGTGACGGTGCGCACGGCGTCGAACATGCCGCCGGTCACCGGCAGCCGCATGGGCATTCCGGACGGACCGGGCCTCGGCATCGACGTCGTTCCCGACCTGCTGGGCAAGCCTTTCTTCGAGGTCGGCCGCTGAGATGAAGATCCGCAGCATCAAAGCCACGCCGATCAATTTGCGCCTCGAAGCGCCCTATGCCTGGGTGTTCGGCGAGCTCGACGGATTTTCGCCGACGATTGTCGAGGTCGAGACCGAGGATGGCTTGATTGGCCTTGGCGAAGCGCCGACGCCAGCGGCGGCCGCGATTATCAACGATGTCCTGGCGCCACGGCTGGTCGGCCGCGATGCCTTCGACATCGCCGGCGCCGAGCATGTCTGCCTGCCCTTTTGGACCGGCGTGCAGTCGATCAACGACCGCACCCGCATCATGGCTTTCGGCGCCATCGAGATGGCTTTGTGGGACCTGCGCGGCAAGGCGTGGAACCAACCGCTCTACCAGTTGCTTGGCGGCGCTGTGCGCAAGGATATCCCGTTCACCGACTATTTTTCGCTGCGCGGTGATGGACCAAAGGTGAAGGGCGAGACGACGCCGGAAGAAGTCGCCGATTATTGCGTCGAATTGCACGAGACGCACGGAACGACCTTCTTCGAAGGCAAGTTCTCGACCGATGATCCGAAAATCTCGTTAAAAATGGTCGAGCTGATCCGCCGTAAACTCGGCGACGATGCGATGATCCGCATCGATTCCAACCAGGCTTATTCACTCAGCACCGCGCGTCGGCTGGCGCGGCCGCTGGAAGAGCTCGGGGTGCGCAACTGGGAGGACCCGGTGGCGACCATCGAGGAGATGCGCGAATTGCGGCGCCATTGCTCGATCCCGTTCTCGACCCACAACATCGACATTGCGCGCGCCATGGAAACCAAGGTTCCGGACGCGTTCGTCGGCAACCCGACGACGCATGGCGGCATCGGCCGGCTGCTGCGCTTCGTCGGCGCCTGCGAGCATGCCGGCATCGATTTCTGGTGCTACAGCGGCGACAGCGGCATCGGCAGTGCCGCCTATCTGCACCTGTGCGCGGCACTTGGTTGGATCAGGGAGCCGAACCAGTCGCTGTTTCGCATGCTGCCGATGGATGTCACCGAGGAAGGGCCGTTTTCGCCAAGGAACAATTTCGTGCGCGTTCCGGAAGGTCCCGGTCTCGGCGTCACCTTGTCGCGCGAGAACCTCGCTGCCTGTCACAGAGACTTTACCGAGAAAGGACCGTGCAACAAGTATCATGACCCGGCAAAGCCCGGAACCTATCGCCGTTTGCCGCTGAACTAGACGGCGGCAGCAGTGCAGCCAGCGGCCAAGAGACGAGAAGCCAACCGCGCGACTTCGGTCAGGAAGGTTGGACAAGACGATGGAGCAGTGCAGCCAGGAAGCCGGCGCGTCCACGCCACGACTGGATGGACCGGACAAAACCGCATGCTAAGGTTTCGGTCGACAGACCTCTCTGGCGGCCGAAAAATGGAGCAATCCACGAAATTTCGTCAACCATAAGAAATAGGGGAAAGGGTAAAAACCCATGAGCAAGAACTTTGGCATTCTCGACCTGATCCGGCGCAATCGCACGCCGCTTGAAAATCACCTGATCGACGGCCTTGTCGACGGTCGTGTCAGCCGCCGCGACTTCGTCCGTCACGGCAGCCTGCTCGGCCTGTCGCTGCCGCTGCTGGGCCGTATCGGCATGGCCGCCGGCCTCGGCGGCATGCCGTCGCTGGCGCGTGCCCAAGGCGCACCCGGCGCCACCATCCGTGTCGCCAGCAGCGTGCCGGCAGCAACGATCGACCCAGTCACCATTGCGGACGCCGGCGGCCTGCTGGTGATGCAGCAGGTTGCGGAATTCCTTTGTGTCGACGGCCCCGACCTGGTGCTGCAACCGGCGCTGGCCGAGAGCTGGAAGCCGAACGACAATGGCACGGTTTGGACCTTCAAGCTGCGCAAGGGCGTAAAATTCCACAGCGGCGGGGAGATGAAGGCCGACGACGTCGTGGCCAGCATCGACCGCCTTGCCGATCCGGCAAACTCGTCGAACGCGCTGTCGGTGTTCAACGGCATCCTGCAGAAGGGCGCTTCCAAGAAGGTCGACGACTATACGGTGGAATTCCACCTCGATGCCCCGAACGGCAACTTCCCCTACATGCTGTCGTCCGACAACTACAACGCCGTCATCATCCCGGCGAGCTACAAGGGCGACTACGAAAAGAGCTTCGACGGCACCGGGCCGTTCAAAATTGAGAAATACACGGCAAAGGTCGGCGCCTCCTTCGTCCGCAACGAGGATTATTGGGGTCCGAAGGCATTGCCGGAACGCACCGAATTCACCTTCTTCACCGATATGCAGCCACAGATCCTGGCATTGCAGGGTGGGCAGGTAGACATCATCAACCAGATGCCGGTGCTGGCCGGCGTCGCTCTGCTCAACGACCCGAACGTCGACATCATCAGCCTGAAGTCGTCGGCCCATCAGCAACTGCACATGCGCTGCGACGAGGGCCCGTTGAAGGATGCGCGCGTGCGCCGTGCCATTGCGCTCTGCCTCGATCGCGACAAGCTGGCCGCCGGCCTGATGAAGGGACGCTCCGCTCTGGGCAATGACAGCCCGTTCGCCGCCGTCTACCCTTCGACCGATACGAGCGTGCCGCAACGCAAGCAGGATATCGCCCAGGCCAAGCAGCTCATGGAAGCAGCCGGCCTTGGCCAGGGCTTCAAGATAACCCTGACCACCGAACGCTACCTGGAAATCCCTGAATACGCCCAGCTCATCCAAAACTGGGTCAAGGAGATCGGTGTCCAACTCGACCTCAACATCCTCGACCAGAGCGGCTATTACGGAGACGCGGTGTTCGGCAAATCGAACTGGCTGGATTCGGTGATGGGCATCACCGACTATGGTCACCGCGGCGTGCCGAACGTCTATCTCGCGGCACCGCTGAAGAGTGAAGGCACCTGGAACGCGGCACACTTCAAGAACAAGGACTATGACGCGCTGGCGACCAGCTACATCGCAGCCCTCGACCTCGAGGCACAGAAGGCCGACGCCGGCAAGATCCAGAAGCTGCTGCTCGAGGAAACGCCTGTCATCTTCGGCTATTTCTACGACTATCTGACGGCGACGGCGAAGGGTGTGGCCGGCGTGCAGCCGACCGCCATGTCGCAGCTGTTCCTCGACAAGGCATCGAAGGCCTGAACGGAAGGGAAAGCCAATCCTCTAACAGCCAGCTCCCGCATGGGGGCTGGCTCCACAAGGAGTCCTAGCCATTCTCTCCTTCCTTGTCCGGCGTGTCTCGCTGTCGCTCGTCACGCTGTTCCTGCTCAGCATCATGGTGTTCCTGGGCGGCCAGGTGCTGCCCGGCAATGTCGGGCGCGCCATATTGGGCCCGTTCGCCGACCAGCGCGCGGTCGACGCGCTCAATCACACGCTCGGCGTCGATCGCCCGCTGCTAACGCAATACTGGAGCTGGATCTCCAACTTCGTCCAGGGCGACATGGGTACGTCCTACATCTTCCGCTCGCCGGTCGCGCCTTTCGTCATCGATGCGCTGGGCAATTCGATGAAGCTGGCGGCGGTCGCCTTCGTGCTGGTGGTGCCGATCGGCATCCTCGGCGGCGTCGTCGCCGCACTCAACCTCAACCGCCCGCTCGACCGCATCATCAGTCTCGGCGGCCTGTCGGTGACGGTGCTGCCGGAATTCGTCACCGGCATCATCCTGATCCTGATCTTTGGTGTCTGGCTGCGCTGGCTGCCGATATCGGCCGCATGGCCGCGCGACGCCGGCTTCTTCACGCAGCTCTATTACCTGATCCTGCCCTCGCTGCCGCTGTTCCTGGTGCTGTTCGGCTACATCGCCCGCATGGCACGCTCCGGCATGATCGAGGCGCTCGATTCCGACTACACGCGAACGGCCGTGCTGAAGGGCCTGCCCTGGCGCACGGTGATCTGGCGGCATGTGCTGCGCAATGCGCTGCTGCCGACCATCACCGTCATCGCGACGCAGACCGGCTACCTCATCGGCGGCCTCGTCGTCATCGAAACGCTGTTTCGCTATCAGGGAATCGGGTCGCTGATCTTCACCGCCGCGCGCGGCAAGGATTTCCCGATGCTGGAATCCGGCATTCTCACCATCGGCATCGTCTATGCCGTGGCCACCCTTGTCGCCGACTTCCTCTATTCCGTGCTCAATCCGCGCATCCGGCTGGGGTCAGATCAATGAGCGCCGTCCAAACCAGCTCTCCGACACCAGACGACACGCGCCGGCGCGGCCCGCTGGCGGAAGTCCTCTTCTCGCTGTTGCGCTCGCGAACGTTCCTTGTCGGTTTCGCCATTGTGCTGTTCTGGGTTGCCTGCGCGCTGTTCGGCGAGCATTTCGCACCTTATGATCCACTTGCCGACGACATCATCAACGCGCTGGCGCCGCCCTCTTCCGAGCATTGGTTCGGCACCGACCAGATCGGCCGCGACGTCTTCTCGCGCGTTATCGTCGGTTCGCGCGACATCCTGACCGTCGCCCCGCTGGCGACCTTGCTGGCGACCGTGGCCGGCACGGCGCTCGGCCTCGTCACCGGCTATTTTCGCGGCCTCGTAGACGATGTCGTCAGCCGCATCCTGGAAGCCTTCATGGCGATCCCGGTGGTCATCGTCGCGCTGCTGGCCATCGTCGCGCTCGGCACCTCCAAAACCACGGTCATCGTCGTCATCGGTCTCAGCTTCGCGCCAATCATCGCGCGCACCGTGCGCTCCGCTGTGCTGGCCGAGCGCGAGCTCGACTATGTCGCCGCCGCACAGCTTCGGCATGAAAGTGCGCTGCATACG
>NZ_RZTF01000225.1:740-2210 GCF_004023175.1 Mesorhizobium sp. M7A.F.Ca.MR.362.00.0.0 | reverse complement strand
GCATACGATGTTCGTCGAGATCCTGCCCAATGTCATCCCGCCGATCCTGGTCGAAACCACCGTGCGGCTCGGCTATGCCATTTTCGCCGTCGCCACGCTCTCCTTCATGGGCTTTGGCATCCAGCCGCCCTCGCCCGACTGGGGGCTGTCGATCTCCAACAATTACGGCATGATCGGCGGCGGCTTCTGGTGGACGGTGCTGTTCGACGCGCTCGCCATCGCCTCGCTGGTGATCGGCGTCAACCTGGCGGCCGACGGCGTTCACGGAGCGCTCAATGACTAGTTCCGCCAAGGCCGAAAACGCACTCGAACTCACCGATCTGTCGGTTGCCTACCGCGTCGCCGGGCGCAATCGCGCCGTGCTGCGCAACCTGAGCCTCACCATCGGCCAGGGCGAAGCCTATGGGCTGGTCGGCGAGTCCGGCTGCGGCAAATCCACCGTGGCGCTCACCGTCGTGCGCTATCTGCCGAGAAACGGCTCGATCACCGGCGGCGCCATCTCGCTCGATGGCCAAAACGTGATGAAGCTGGACGCCGAGGCGCTCAGGCGGGCGCGCGCGGAAAGCGTCTCCATGGTCTATCAGGACCCGGGCAAGGCGCTGAACCCATCGATCCGCGTCGGCCGTCAGCTGACCGAGATTTTTGAACTCGGCGGCATTTCGGGACAAGCGGCCACCGACCGGGCGATTGCGATGCTGAACCGCGTGCGCATCTCCGACCCCGTCAGCGTCATGCAGCGCTACCCGCACCAGCTTTCCGGCGGCATGCAGCAGCGCGTGGCGATCGCCATGGCGCTGGCCAACGATCCCTCGATGCTGATCCTCGACGAGCCGACCACCGGCCTCGATGCGACGGTGGAGGCCGAAGTGCTCGACCTGATCGCGCAGCTCAGGCAGGAACTGTCGGCTTCGATCCTGTTCATCAGCCACAACCTCGCCGTCGTTTCCAACATGTGCGACCGGGTCGGCGTGCTCTATGCCGGCATGCTGGTCGAGGAAGGACCAACGGAGGTCGTGTTCAACGATCCGCGCCACCCCTACACGGTGGCGCTGCTGCGCTGCCTGCCGCGCGGCGGCCAACGCAAGGATCAGGGGCGCCTCGACACCATTCCGGGTTTCCTGCCGGGCATCGGGGCCGACATCAAGGGCTGCGCCTTCGCCGACCGCTGCGCGCTCGCCGACGATCGCTGCCGCAGCGAATTGCCGCCGCTCTATGATCTGGGCGGCCGGCTGTCGCGCTGCTTCCATCACGACAAGGCACAGGCGCTGCCGCGCGCGACGCCGAGCGATGTGGCGCCTGTCCCAAAGCCCGCGGCAGCACCGGTGCTGCGCGTCGCCGGGCTGAACAAGACCTATGCCAGCCATGGCCATGCACTGCGCGCCGTCAAGGATGTCTCGCTCGATTTGCGGCCCGGCGAGACGCTCGGGCTGGTCGGCGAATCCGGCAGCGGCAAGACGACCTTCGCCAGGC
>NZ_RZTF01000225.1:0-730 GCF_004023175.1 Mesorhizobium sp. M7A.F.Ca.MR.362.00.0.0 | reverse complement strand
GCTGCGGCTCGGCCTGGTGCCGCCCGATGAAGGCGGCACCATCGAGCTGGAAGGCAAGGCGCTGGCGCCACGACTGGAGAACCGCAGCGACGACCAGATCAAGGCGATGCAGATCGTCTTCCAGAACCCGGATTCGGCTCTCAACCGCTCGCATTCGATTCGCCATCTGATCGGCCGGGCACTGAAGCGGCTGGCCGGCCTCTCCGGCAAGGCGCTGGAGGCTCGTCTCAACGACCTTGTCCGCTCGGTGCGGCTCACCGACCGGCATCTTGCCGTCAAGCCGCGCCAGCTCTCCGGCGGCCTGAAGCAGCGCGTCGCCATCGCGCGCGCCTTCGCCGGCGACCCGCGCATCGTCGTGTGCGACGAGCCGACCTCGGCGCTCGACGTCTCGGTGCAGGCTGCGATCCTCAACCTGCTCGCCGACCTGCAGTCGAAGGAAGACGTCAGCTACATCTTCATCTCGCACGACCTAGCCGTGGTGCGTTACCTCTCCGACAAGATCGCCGTGCTCTATCTCGGCCGCATCATGGAGCTCGGGCCATCGGAGGAAGTCTTCTCCGGGCCGCATCATCCTTATACCGAGGCGCTGCTGTCGGCGGTTCCAAAACTGGACCGGACGGAGACGGCTCGCATTCGGCTCGACGGCGAAATCCCCAGCGCCACCACCCCCCCGTCGGGCTGCGTGTTCCACACGCGCTGCCCGCGCAAGATCGGCCCGATCTGCGAGCAG
>NZ_RZTF01000224.1:6716-10730 GCF_004023175.1 Mesorhizobium sp. M7A.F.Ca.MR.362.00.0.0 | reverse complement strand
GGCTCAAGCAGCTCCCTGTCGGTTGTCGATCATGGCGCGGCGTGCCGAGCGGCGCCACTCGACGGCGCCGGCAAGGCCGTACAGCACCGTCTCGGTGGTCGCCCAGTCGATGCAGCCATCGGTGATGCTCTGCCCGTAGACCAACGGCTTGCCCGGCACCACGTCCTGCCGGCCGGCGACGAGGTTGCTCTCGATCATCAGGCCGATGATGCGCTCGTCGCCTGCCGCGACCTGGCCGGCGACATCGGCCGCGACCTTGGGCTGGTTCTCGGGCTTCTTGGCCGAGTTGGCGTGGCTGACATCGATCATCAGACGAGGTGCAACGCCGATGCGGGCGAGTTCCACAGCGGCGGCTTCGACGCTCGCCGCGTCATAGTTGGGCTGAACGCCGCCGCGCAGGATGACGTGGCAGTCCTCATTGCCCGTGGTCGTGGCGATGCCGCTGCGTCCGCCCTTGGTCACCGCCATGAAATGATGCGGCTGGGCGGCCGATTTCACAGCTTCGGCAGCAATCCTGAGATTGCCGTCGGTGCCGTTCTTGAAGCCGACCGGGCAGGAGAGGCCCGAGGCGAGTTCGCGGTGGATCTGGCTCTCGGTCGTGCGCGCGCCGATCGCGCCCCAGGCGACCAGGTCGGCAATGTATTGCGGGGTGGTCATGTCGAGGAACTCGGTCGCAGCCGGCAGGCCGAGATTGTTGACGGCCGACAGCACATTGCGTGCCATCCGCAGCCCCTTATCGATGTTGAAGCTGCCGTCGAGGTCGGGATCGTTGATCAAGCCTTTCCAGCCGACCGTCGTGCGCGGTTTCTCGAAATAGACCCGCATCACGATCTCCAGCCGGTCCGACAGGCTCTCGCGCAGCGCCGCCAGACGGCTGGCATAGTCGACGGCCGCGACTGGATCGTGGATCGAACACGGGCCGACAATGACGAGCAGCCGGTCGTCGGTGCCGTTCAGGATGGCATGGGTTGCGTTGCGCGATGCGCTGACGGTGCGCGTCGCCGTCAAAGTGCGCGGGATCTCCCGCATCACCTCGTCCGGCGTACTCAGTTCTCGGATTTCCTTGACCCGGAGGTCGTCTGTGGTGGTCAACACGGCTTTCTGCTCCTGTCGAGAGCATGATGCCGAAAAGTGTGAAGCGGTTTCGGACGACATCATGCTCCTCTTTGATTTAGAGGGAACCTGCCGGCTGAAACAAAAAAGCCGCCAGGTATGGCGGCTGTTCGGATATTGTTGCTGCAATCTTCAGATCGAGCGCAATCCTCCCGCCGCCAGCGAGCTCCTAAAGTACCAATATGTGGCGGTCAGGTTGATCATGAGGTTCATATAGTCGATGCGGAGGCGCTTGTCACGTGCCGTAGATGAGTTGGCGAAATCGCTGGCGAGAGCGCCCCTCTCCCCGTCACTATACGGGGAGAGGATGCCGGCAGGCAGGTGAGGGGCGGCGCTTGCGTCGGAAGGATAAGGACAGGGCCAAAAAGCCCCGACTTCAATCGACCCTCTAACTATCAAAGTCGGCGCTGCCTCTCATTGCCCTGCCGGGCATTTCTCCCCGTATAGTGACGGGGAGAAACGGGCCGGCCGCGACGCTGACCCTATTCCGGAGACGACCCCGCAATGCTCTGGTCATAGTCGACCAGCGATCCGGTCATGACGCCGGACTGCGGGCTGACCATGTAGCTGATCAGCCGCGCCAACTGGTCCGGCTTCACCAATTGCCCCATCGGCTGCGCGGCTTCGGCCTTTGCCAGCCAGTCGTCCGGCGCATCGTGCCACTTCTTCTGCACGATGTCCTCGCCCTCCGTGTCCATCCAGCCTGGCAGCACCGCATTGCAGCGGATGCGGTTGTGACGATAGGCGTTGGCGACGTTCTTGGTCAGCGTCATCAGCGCGCCCTTGCTGGTCGAATAGGGCGTCAGGAACGACTGGCCGGTATGCGCCGACATCGACAGCACGTTGACGATCGAGCCGGGTGCCTTCTTTTCCAGGAGATGCGCCACCACGCCTTGCATCAGGAAAAACGGGCCGCGCACATTGGTGTCGAAGATGGTGTCGAAAAGCTCCTCGGAGGTTTCGACCAGCGAACCGCGCGCCGATGTCGCGGCGGCGTTGACCAGGGCGTTGATGGTGCCGAAATGCGAGATCGCGGTGGCGACCGCCCGCTTGCAGTCGGCCACTTTAGAGACGTCGGCGCTGATGAAGATCGCGTCGACGCCGGCTCTCCTGAAATGGGCGACGGCCTTGTCGCCCTTCTCCTGCGAACGGCCGATGAGCGCCAGTGCCCGGCAACCTTCCTCGGCCAGAGCTTCGGCGACGGCAAAGCCGATCCCCTGGGCGCCGCCGGTGACGATGGCGCGTGTCTGTGAATTGCGATCGGCGGATGCGCTCATCGCTCTGCTCCTGTGGTTCTTCCTAGGGTTTCTTACTTGTCGAGACGGACAGTCTTGCCGGTCGTTGCTGATTTCAGCGCCGCGTCGGCCAGCTTCAGCGCCACCAGCCCATCCGCACCGCTCGGCGACGCTTTCTTGCCCGAGGTCGCGGCCGTGATGAACGCGGCGATCTCAATGGCATAGGCGTCGAGGTAGCGGGTCATGAAGAAGTCGTGCAGCGGAGGGCGGGTGTAGCCCTTCTCGTTGGCCAGTTCGATCGACACCGGGCGCTGGTTCTCGGCGGCAACCATGCCTTTCGAGCCATGCACCTCGATGCGCTGGTCGTAGCCATAGGTGGCGCGGCGCGAGTTGGAGATGACGGCCTGCTTGCCGGAAGCGGTTTCGAGGATGACGCTGACGCTATCGAAATCGCCGGCAGCACCGATCTTCTTGTCGACCAGCACCGAGGCATGGGCGCTGACCGCCACGACCTCCTCGCCGAGCAGGAAGCGCGCCATGTCGAAATCATGGATGGTCATGTCGCGAAAAATGCCGCCCGAGCGCTTGATGTAGTCGATCGGCGGCGCGCCGGGATCGCGCGAGGTGATGGTGACCATCTCGACGGTGCCGATGGCGCCGTCGTCGATCGCCTTGCGCACGGCGGCGAAATGCGGATCGAAGCGGCGGTTGAAGCCGACCATCAGCGTCGCCTTGGTCTTCTCGACCACGGCCAGGCACTTCTCGACGCGCTTGACGTTGAGGTCGATCGGCTTCTCGCAGAAGATCGCCTTGCCGGCCTTGGCGAAGCGCTCGATCAGATCGGCATGGGTGTCGGTCGGCGTGCAGATGACGACGGCGTCGATATCACCGGCTTTCTCGATATCCTCGATGCTGCGCACCTCGGCGCCATAGGCGCTCGCCAGCTCTTTGGCGGCCTTCTCGAACGCATCGGCGACGGCAACCAGTTTGGCCTGCGGATTGGAGCCGACGGCGCGGGCATGGACCTTGCCGATGCGGCCGGCACCGAGGAGAGCGAAGCGAACGGTCATGGGTATTTCC
Source organism: Mesorhizobium sp. M7A.F.Ca.MR.362.00.0.0 (assembly GCF_004023175.1). Lineage (NCBI taxonomy): Bacteria > Pseudomonadati > Pseudomonadota > Alphaproteobacteria > Hyphomicrobiales > Phyllobacteriaceae > Mesorhizobium > Mesorhizobium sp. M7A.F.Ca.MR.362.00.0.0. The sequence goes on along the minus strand of NZ_RZTF01000224.1, from coordinate 7,302 downwards.
TCTGGGGGATGGGTTAGAGAGAGTTGTGTCCGCACCTTCCTTTTGGGGGAAGGTGGCAAGTCTATTTTTCGAGCGCGCCAGAAAACAGGATGACCATCCTGTTTAGGCCGCGAGCTCCGCCTCCCCGGTCTTGGCGCCGGTGATGTAGGAGACGATGTCGTTTCCGTCGGTGTTCTCCTTGCGCAGATTGGCGACGATGCGGCCGCGCCGGAACACGACGATACGGTCGCAGAGATCGAACACCTGGCGCATATTGTGGCTGATCAGGACCAGCGGCTCGCCATTGTCCTTGAGCGTACGGACGATGTTTTCGACCTGCGCGGTCTCCTGCACGCCAAGGGCAGCCGTTGGCTCGTCCATGATGATCAGCTTGGAGGCGAAGGTCGCGGTGCGGGCGATCGCCACGCACTGGCGCTGGCCGCCCGACATGTGGCGGATGGTGTTGGACAGATTGGGGATCTTCACCGCCGTGCGGACGAGCGCCGCCTCGGTCGCCTTGCGCATGTATTTGCGGTCGAGGATCGAGAACGGGCCGAGGTTGAACAAAACCTTCTCGCGGCCGAGGAACAGGTTCGAAGGCACGTCG